>JAAZYN010000172.1 GCA_014239625.1 Myxococcales bacterium
CTACTTGACCTCGATCGTCATGGGCTTGGAGGCGGGCACCTTGGGGAGGTCCAGGGTCAGCACGCCGTCTTCGTGGGCGGCCCCCACCGTCTTCAAATCGACCTCCTTGGGGATCCCGAAGCTGCGCATGTACCCCCGCTCTGCGTCGCGATCAGCGCGCACCGTCAGCACGTCTTTTTCGACGAGCAGCTCGATGCTCTCGCGGGTGACGCCCGGCAGATCGACCTTGATCAACCATCCCTGCTCACCCTCCAGGATGTCGGCGGGCGGCCTGACGTAGCGACGCTGAGACTCTTCGAGCTCGGGCGCAGCGGCGTTGGCGGTTTGGGGGCGTGTCGTCGTCTCGATTGTCGTGGCCATCATCATCTCTCCTTACGTGACCTGGATAGTGAGCGGCTTGGCGTCTTCGGCCTTCGGAATGACGATGGTCAACACACCGTCGGTGAAGTCCGCGGTGGCGTCCTTTGCCACCACCGGGGTGCGGAAGCGAAGACGCCTCTCGAAGCCCTCGTGGCGACGCTCCCGGCGAGTCGGGGAGTAGCCTTCTGGGGCGTCGAAGTGACGCTCGCCGGAGACCGTGAGCAGGTCACCTTCGAAGGTCACCCTCAGCTGATCGCTGCTGAGGCCCGGCAGGTCCGCGCTGAAGATGAACGCGTCCTCGGTCTCCTCGAGGCCTGAGCTGGAGGCGGTCGATGTGGCGGCCTTGTCGAAGACCGGAAAGAAGCCGTCAAACGCTCGGCCGAAGGGCGCGCGACGGGGGGCGAACATACGATCGATAGTGCTCCATGGTACCAACATGGGTGGTTCTCTCCTCACTAGGACGCAAAAGTGGTCCAGCCGTTGAAGTGCAATGGTCTCGTCTCTGTCAGGTCGCGTCTGAGATGGGCGAGGCAACATTGCTCACACCATCGTCGTCGCCTGGAGACGGTAGGAGCGCCGGTTGGCGGGTCAAGAGGGGGTCGGCGAGGGGAGGCGTTTTTTGGCGCCCCGACCAAAGACGCCATCGGGCTCTGGGAGAGCACGCTATGGTCGTCCCACGGCGATTGCGGATTGCGACGGCCCAGGGCGCGCGGTATAGCCCAGGTCATGACCCGCGGACGCGAACAGACCTTTGTCAGCTCGTCGGCGACGGCGCACTACCCGCCCGACCTGGAGCTGGAGCCGGTTCACCTCGACATCGATCTCCGCGTCGACATCGGCCGGCGGCGCGCCGCTGGCGTGGTGACCCATACGGTCACGGCTGCCCGGGCCGGGGTCCGCGAGCTGGTGCTGCAGGCCGTGGACCTGGACGTCTCCGCGGTGACCTCGGCGCAGCCCGTGACCTATCGCTACGACGGTCGGCTGCTGACCATCCGGTGGCGCGACAGCTTCGCCGCCGCCGAGCGGCGGGACGTCGCGGTGACGTACAGCGTCACGGACCCGGTCACGGGGCTGTCGTTCGACCCCCGGCGGCGCTTCGCCGTCACCGATCACGAGACGGAGCGCGCCCGCCACTGGTTGCCCTGCGTTGACCTGCCGTCGGCCAGGCCGACCCTCAGCTGGCACCTGAGAGCCCCTGCGGATCTGGAGATCCTCGCCAACGGCGCCCTCGACCGGGTCGAGGTCCACGACGACGGCACCAAGACGGCCCACTGGACCCTGAACCAGCGCTGCCCCAGCTACCTCGCCTGCCTCGCCGTGGGGGACTTCATCCGGGTCGACGAGGCGCCCTTTGACGAGATCCCCATCAGCTACTTTGCGACCCGAGAGTATGCTCCGGAGGATCTCACCCGGGCGTTCGGGCGAACGGGTGAGATGCTCGCCTGGATGACGCAGAAGCTCCGCCTCCCGTTTCCCTACCCGAAGTATTTTCAGTTCGCGGTCCCCGGCGTCGGCGGCGCCATGGAGAACATCTCGCTGGTCGCGTGGGATGCCAAGCTGCTGCTCGACGAGGCGCTGGATACGGAGTGGCGACGCCTCCTGGATATCATCAACGTCCACGAGATGGGCCACAGCTATTTCGGTGATCTCATCGTCTGCCGGGACTTCGCTCACGCCTGGCTCAAAGAGAGCTGTGCGACGTACATCGAGCACGCCTGGCTCGAAGACACCGCCGGCGACGACGAGCTCCGCTACGAGCTGGAGCGCTCACGGCGGGATTATTGGGGTGAGGCCGACGAGCGCTATGTGAGACCCATCGTCACCCGGACCTTCGACTCGTCCTGGCAGATGTACGACCATCATCTTTACGCTGGTGGCGCGATCCGCCTGCACCTGCTGCGCAAGACCCTTGGCGATGAGCTGTTCTGGGACGCGGTCGCCGACTACGTGGCCAACTTCGCGCACAAGGTGGTGGAGACCGACGATTTCCGGCGCACCCTCGAGGAGCGGTCGGGGCGCTCCCTGGGCAAGTGGTTCGACCAGTGGATCCACAGCCCGGGCTACCCCAAGCTCAAGGTTGGCTTCGAGCACGACGACGACCGCGGCGTGGGTACGTTCACCATCGAGCAGACCCAGGTGGACGCCGCCGCCGGAGTGCCAGCCTTCGAGTTCCAGCTGGACCTCGGGTGGCGCTCGCCCCAAAGCGATGGCTACGACGTCGAGACCGTCACCATCGACGCGGCGCGACACGTCGTCGTGGTGCCGATGGCGACCGCGCCGGTGGAGCTTCGCGTGGATCCGGGGGCCAAGGTGCCTGCCAGGGTGGAGTTCGACCCGGGGCACGACAAGCTCGCAGCTCAGCTGACCGACGCCCCGGATATCACGGGCCGGATTCACGCCGGCCAGACGCTGCTCCACAACGGTCGGCGCAAGGGCGTCGAAGCCGTCCGCGCCGCGTGGCCCAAGGAGCCCTTCTACGGGGTCCGGGTGTTCTGGGCAGAGGCCCTCGGGCGATCTCACTCGACCGCCGCGATCGAGGCGTTGACCGAGCTCGTGGCGGGCGAGACCCACGCTCACGTGCTGGAGCCACTCTTTCGGGCCGCCGCGCGGTATCGCGACGAGGCCCTGGCTGAAGCCGTCGCGGCGCGCCTCGCCGGGGGCCTCCCCCCTCGGGCGACCCAGGCGGCGTACCTGGCTCTGGGAGCCCAGCGGGAGTCACGCTGGCTGGAGACCCTGACCCGCGGAGCCACCACCGAGGGCTTCAACGGCGTCGCCCAGGCGGGCGCCCTGCTGGGTCTCGGCAACCTGGGGAGCGAGGCTGCGCTGAGCGCGCTGTGGGAGCGGTGGCCACCCGAGCAGACGCCCATGCTCGCGCGGCCCTTTGCGGTTGAGGCGCTGGCCCAGTGTGCGCTGGCGCTGCCGGAGTTTCATCGAAGCCGCGTGGTGGAGGCCCTCACCGACCTCCTGCGCGACCCCAACCACCGGGTGCGGACAGCCGCCGTGCGCGGCCTCGAGCGACTCGGCGCGACCCAGGCGGCCGCCGCCATGGAGCGCTACGCCGGAGGGCTGGCGACTCAGGACCGGGTCGGCGTGGAGCGCGCGGTCTCGCGGATGCGCTCTGGAGCGTCGGTGCCCACTGCGGCGCTCGGCGATGAGCTTGATCGGCTCAAGGGTACGGTGCGCGATCTGCGCGACCAGCTCGACCGGTTGACCGCGCGACTCGATGAGCGCGACAAGGCACGACGATGACCGACTCCGACGCCGTCCGCAGCGCCCCCGGCGCAGCCCTGTCACTCACCTGGGCGATGGCCGGCCTGGTCACCTGCGGGGTGGTCCTGGGCACCATCGCCATGGTGACGTCGCTGAACGCTCAGCGCGCGCTCGCCCGGGACCCGAGCATGGCGGGCAGACAGATGGCCCAGATGGGGTATTGGTTCGGCGCCGTAGCCATCGCGCAGCACGTGCTGCGTCTGGGGATGCGGATCAGCGCGCTGTAGCCGGGGCGGCGAAGGGCCCTGAACCACTCGGGCCAGGGCGCCGACTCCCGGGCTCCCACCGGCACCGATCACGGCCGGCACCGCTCGCTGTCAGCCGAGCCGACCCGCTGCGTCAATATTGCGGCATGAGCCGATAGTAGACTCCGTGGTCGTCGCCGTCCTGGCCGAAGGACTGCCACCCGACCATCATCTCGGAGCCCGCCAGCGGGACCAGCAGGATTCGGTTCTGGTCGTCCTCCCAATGGCGGTTGGCGGTGATCCGCGGCCCCTGGGCCTGGCCGAGGGCGCTGAATCGACGATATTGGACCGCCAGGCCGCTGGCGTCGACGCCCTCCGAGTCCCAGCCGACGATGAACTGACCTGACGCCAGGTACACCACGGTGGGGTTCCGTTGGTCGCCCAGGACGATGGTGTGCGGACGAAACTCGTTGCCGGCTTTGGACAGGTCGGAGTCATTGAGGACCTGACAGTATACCCCGGCGGTGCCCAGGGCGTCCTGGTCGAAGGACTCCCAGCACACCGTCACGAACAAGCCGTTGGGAGAGACCGCCACCGTCGGCTGGGACTGGTCCTTGTCGACGGTCGTGTTGACCAGGGTCTCGGCTCCCAGCGGCTGACCCGATGGATCGAATTTCTGAAGGTAGATCCCGTACCCTTCTCCATCCTGGTCCAGGGACTGCCACGCCACGACCCAGTTCCCGCTCGGCGTCGCGCTCACCGCGGGGAAGTCCTGTGGCAGCGCGGTGGTGGTGTTGAGCACCCACTCGGCCTTCACCTCGCCCCCGTCGAGATCGTAGATCTTGCCGTACACATCGGCGATCGAGCCGGCCGCCGAGGAGTAGCCGCTCCACGCCACGAAGAAGTCACCGCTGGACCCGTTCATCGCCACGCCCGCATGACGCTGCAGGTCCGTCGTCGTGTCGTTGACGCGGAACTCGCCTCCCAGCTTCGTTCCGTCCGAGTACAAGAGCTGCCCGTATACGCCTTCGCTCGAGCCGTCCTGATCGACCGACTCCCACACCGCGGCGAAGCGATCCGGACCGCCCGCCACAGAGGGCAGTGATTGAGCGGACTTGTCATAGGCGTTCAGCTGGAACTCCGCTTTGAGCTCCGAGCCGGTCGGGTCCAACACGCGGCCAAGGATCTCGCTCACCTCTTTGCCGAAGACCGGCGACTCGTAGGTCATCAACACGTTGCCGTTGTTGGCGCGGGTCGCCGAAGGGTTGCGTTGGAAACCGCTGGTGGTCTCGTTGGCCAACGTTTCGACCCGGCCCATGGCGGGCGTCCCGTCCTGCAAAAAGCGCCGGGTCCAGACGGCGTTGTCTCCATCGAGGAAGACCACCACGTATTCGTCGCTGCTGAGTACTCCCACGGTCGGGCTGTGCTGGGGTCCGGCGGTCCGGGTGTTGACCCGCTCCGCCGGGCCATCCTGGGTGCCGTCCGAGAAGTATCTCTTGAGGTAGACGGCGTAGCCGTCGTTGTCGCCGCCCGCGTCGTCGTAAGTGACCACGAAGCCGTTATCGCTGAACACGCCCACGTCGCCCAGGCCCTGGTCTCCCACCTTGTTGGCGTTGATGACGAACTCGACGCCAGCCCCGGTGCCGTCGAAGTTGAAGCGTCGGCCGTATACCCCTGTGCCGCTGGAGTCGACGTTGTCCACCTCCCACACGACCAGGAACTTGGAGTCCGTGAAGCTCGCCACGCGGACCTTGCGCACCGCGTTGCCGGCGCCGGTGTCGGCGATGCTCCATGGGGCGGCGGCGCCGCTGTCGGCCTGGCCGTTGGCGTTGAAGCGCCGCGCGAAGAGCTCGGTGCCGCTGGTACCCACCCAGGCGACGATGAACTTGTCCAACCCGTCGGTGGTCATGGTCGCGTCCCACCGGACCGCGGAGGTCGCCATCTCGGACCCGGGCACCAGGTTCACCCGCGCGCCGACCTGCACGAGGCCGGTCGGTGGGTAGTAGTCGATCTGGCCGAGCGCAGGGTCCCAGGTACCCGACGAGCTCGCGCTGTTCGAGCCGTTGGTCGCCATGGCGAAGCCGAAGTCCCCCTGCTCCAGGGCCAGCGGCAACACACGCGCGCTGTTGACGGTGACGGTCTTCAATGCGCAATTACAGAAGTTGCTGAAGACGGACTGGGACAGCGGCCACATGTCCGGCGTGTCAGCGACCTGAGCTCCGACGTAGTCGAAGGCGAGGCCCCGCACGTGGCCGACGTTGGAGTTGCTGCACTGGCAGCAGGAGTTGCAGCTCGTCGAGCTGCCCCCCGACCAGTCGAGCACGGTGAACATCCCAGCGGTTTGAACCGCCATTCGCGCCTGCCATTGGGCAGGTCGCGCACCCGCCGAGAGGGTGAGCTCCTCGTTCTCTCGAGAGCCGTGAGCATCGGACAGGCGCAGACGCTGTCCCGCGGAGTCATTCCACCACTGGGTGGCGTATCGGCCAAACCCCAGCGGGACGATCGCGGGCTGCTGCGCGCCATTGGCGCCGGTGTCGATGCGCTCTTCGGTGCAGGCGTCGCCCGCGCCCAGGCACTGACCATTGGTGCAGGTGTCCACCTGGGTACAGACTTCGCCGTCGTCGCACGGCGCGCCGTCGACCGCGGGCGTCGGCACACACGCATCGAGCGTGCTGTCGCAGTAGGCAGAGTTGCAGTCGTCGCCGATCTCCGCAGCGCAATCGCGCGGCTCTCCGCCCGAGCAGGACCCGGCGCCATCGCAGATGGTGTTCGCCACACAGAAGCTCCCCCCGTCGCACGCCACACCGAGTGGCTTGGGAGACTTGACGCAGTTGTAGAACTCGCTGCCGAGGCTCTGGCAGGCGCCCACATTGCATGCTTCGTCCAGGCCACTGCAGTCGGGCTCCGCCCCCGAGATGCAGGCGCCGGATTGACACTGGTCGACCTGGGTGCAGCCATCGCCATCGTCGCACGACGTCCCGTCCGACGCGTTGGTGACGATGCACTGGTCGGCGTTCTCGTCGCAGATCGCGGTCTGACATCCGCCCGGGTCGATGGCGCAATCGAAGACGTCGCCGGTGCAACCGCCAGAGCCGTCGCAGTAGTCATCGGTGGTGCAGAACGCCCCATCGTCGCAGGGGACGGTGGCGTCGAGGTTGGTCTGGGTGCACGAGAACGTGTTCGCGCCGGTGCTGACGCAGGAGCCCATGACGCATGGATTGCTGGAGGTACACGGCGCTGGGCTTCCCGGCACGCAGACCCCCGATTGGCAGGCGTCATCGAGGGTGCAGCCGTCCCCATCGGCGTCACACGGGGTCGCGTCAGCCAGGGTGACGTGCACGCACTCGCCGGAGTCGGTCGTGCAGACG
>JAAZYN010000173.1 GCA_014239625.1 Myxococcales bacterium
TGGAGAAGATTCGCGCTGAGGCGATGCGCCTGGCGGACAAGACGAGCAAGCGGCTGGTGGCGGACATCAAGCGTTTTCATGCGGTCTTGACCCCCGCTCAGCGCGCCAAGCTTCGGCGCATGGTCAAGCGCGCCGAGAAGCGCTGGTCGACCCGCTAAGCTGGACTCTTCATGGCACTGCGAGCGAGACCAAGGGGGCGCGGTGCTGACGAGCGTGGCATGGACCGGAGGCTGGTGATGTCGTCTTCGAGTGAGGTCGAGCCGGTGGGTGGAGCTCGCGCTGGTCAACGCGGCCTGTCCGTTGGCAGCCGAAGCGAGATGAATCATGCGGGGGAGTGAGCGCATGGCCAGCCGAGTACTCCTCATCGAAGACGACGACCGCCTCGCCGAGCTGCTCACGAGCTACCTCGGTGGGCGCGGTTATACCGTCGACCGACACGCGACAGGGCAGGGCGGTATGGCTGGCTTGAGCCCGTCGGTGGACATGGTGCTGTTGGACATCATGCTGCCCGACGCCGACGGGTTCGACCTGTGCCGCGGGATCCGCGGCGGTCAGGTTCACCCACAGGTCCCCATCATCATGCTGACCGCCCGCGGTGACGCCATGGATCGTATCGTCGGCTTGGAGTTGGGGGCCGACGACTATCTCCCAAAGCCGTTCAACCCGCGCGAGCTGTTGGCGCGCATGAAGGCCGTCCTGCGTCGACACGGCGCCCACGGCGGTGGGTCTGCGGCGGCGCCGCAGACCGTTGACGTGCGGCGTTATGGACGCCTCGAGGTGGACCTGGGGCGACGCGAGGTGCGCCTGGATGACGTCCCGCGGCGGCTCACCGCCCACCAGTTCGAGTTGCTGTGCGCGTTGTCCGGTCAACAAGGTCGCGTGATGACCCGCGAGCAGCTCATGCACGCTGTTCGCAACACCGCGTTCGACGCCTTCGACCGCAGCATCGACGTGCACATCTCCAGGATCCGGGCGGCCATCGAGGACGATCCGAAGAGCCCACTACGGATCCAGACCGTGCGCGGCGCCGGCTACGTGTTCGCGCGCCACCAGGACTGAGGGCGAGGATGCGCAGGCGCTTGTTCTGGCAGATCTTCTGGGGCTTCTCCCTGGTGACGGTGGTGTCCACTGCGGCCATCGGCGTCCTGGCCTGG
The DNA here is from genome assembly GCA_014239625.1 of Myxococcales bacterium. GTDB lineage: Bacteria > Myxococcota_A > UBA9042 > PHBI01 > JAAZYN01 > JAAZYN01. The sequence continues at coordinate 1,155 of JAAZYN010000173.1, forward strand.
CTGACCTACGATCGCCTCGAGACCGACGAGGCCGTCCGACCGGTGGCCGACTTCATCGTCGAGACGCTCAGGTTGGACGGGGCGGCCTTTGAGGCGTCGCGCGCTGCTGGGCTGAAGCGGGCCCATGAGCTGGGCCTGGATCTGGCGATCTATAGCCCGGAAGGGGAGCCCATCCTGGCCACTCGTGAGGGGCTACCGACCCCCCACGAGCGCGGGTTCGAGCCCGGCTTCATCCATCATGACGCCCGCCCGGGTTACATCATCGACCTCCCCGATGGTCGCTGGTTTGCCGCCGTCCGTCGGACGCCCAGCCTGCACCCGGCCAAACGCTTCCTCGTGCCGTTGGCCATCTTCCTGCTCGTGGCGCTGGCCGGGTGCATGCTCCTGGCGCGGCGGATCACGCGGCGCCTCGAGGCGCTCGAGCGGCGGGTCACGAACTGGGGTGAAGGGGATCTCGATGCCCGCGCCCCCGGACTGGGAGTGGACGAGATCGGTCGACTGGCGCTTCGATTCAACGCCGCGGCTGACCGGATCGCGGAGCTCATCGACGCCCACAAGACGGTCGTCGCGCACGCCAGCCATGAGCTGCGGACGCCCTTGGCGCGGCTGCGGCTCGCCATGGAGCTCATGGCGGAGGCGGAGACGCCCGCGGAGCGCGCTGGAATGCTCGCGGGGGCCGAACGTGACATCGAGGAGCTCGACGGGCTCGTCGAGGAGTTCTTGTTGCGGTCCAAGATCGAGGCCAGAGGGCGCGCCGCGCCGGATCAGGTGGTGGAGTTGGTGGCGCTGGCCCGGGCCCAAGTCGCCCATCTCGGTCTCGCAGAGGTGACGGTGACGGGCGAACCCGTCACCGTCACGGGGGACCCGCGCCTGCTCGCTCGGGCCCTGAGGAACGTCCTCGACAACGCACGGAAGTACGGCGGCGACCACGTCGAGGTGATCCTGACCACCGATCCGAGTGGCGTCCGGATCGCGGTCGAAGACGATGGTCCGGGTGTCCCAGCCAGCGATCGAGAGCACATCTTCGAGCCCTTCGTTCAGCGTCAGGGCGCCACCGGTGGGGTGGGCCTTGGCCTCGCTCTGGTCAAGGAGATCGCGCGCTACCATGGCGGCGACGCCCGCTATGAGGAGCGGAGCCCTGTTGGCAGTCGTTTCGTCGTCGAGCTCCCGTCCCCGGCTCCACTCGGGCCGGGCATGGAGCGGTCGCCGCTCGGCGACGCGGATCCGTCCTGAGGCTTGGGCGTCAGGCCGCGTCCGGTGGGGCTGCGGTGTCGACTCCGAGGGGCAGCAGCCGGACGCCCGTCTGGTGTGCTGCGAACCCACCGCGGGCGGCGCGATGAGCGCTGCGGGTCTCTCGTTCGCACCGCGCGCGGTGACCACGCGGGGGCATTGGGTTAGCCTGGCCGGACATGGAGACCTTCGACATGTGGAGCGGTCACGCGCTTGTCGGCCTCACCCGACGGGGGGAGTCGACCCGCCCTTCGCTTGAGTCGGGGGAGCCGCGCGACGGCCGCAGGCGAGCTCTCTCTACAGCCCTTCGAGGGCCCTCGAAGGCGACGCCTCCGCGTGGAAGCGACCCGCCCATGGCGCGGCCCGCGGGGGGGCTGTGTGGCGGCGCCGCCGGGCCCCTGGAGGCGGGGGCGGCGTCCAGCTGCCACGGCCCCTGGGAGGAACACCTGCCTGGCGCGGCCTGGGTGAGCCCCCCGCGGTCTTTGCCGCAGGGCCTGCGGATCCCCCTGGGCGTCGTCGCGCTGCTCGCGGTGGCCTCCTGCGGGGCACCGGCGGGGGGAGGGGCGCAGGAGGCCGATACGCGCGACGAGGTCCCGGCGGCTCTCTCGCCGACGGTCACCATAGTGCCGCGTGCCGAGGGCATCACCCCGGAGACAATGGGCGTCTTGGTCAATCTCCGGGACCCTCAATCGGTGGCCGTCGCGGCGGCCTTTGTGGACGCCCGTGGCATCCCACCGGACAACGTCGTGGAGTTGGACTTTCCAGCGGGCGAGTCGACTCTGGAGCCGGTCGACTTCGGTCTGCTCCGCCAGCAGGTCGAGAACGCCGCCAGCGAGACGGTCGAGGCCTGGGCGGTCACGTGGACGTTTCCATTTCGCGTCGGGTGCATGTCCATCACGTCTGCGCTGGCCTTTGGGTATGATGCGCAGTGGTGCCACTCCGGGGCCGGATGCGGGGTCACCGCGGCGTCCCCCTTGTTCGATCATCGCACGCGGGCGCCGCACACCGAGCTCGGCGTGCGGCCGGCGATGATGCTCGCTGCTCCGTCGGTCGCACAGGCGCAGGCGCTCATCGAGCGCGGAGTTCGCAGTGACGGCACGCGGCCGCCCGGCACCGGCTACCTCATCAAGACCAGCGACACGGATCGAAACGTCCGATTCCCGATGATGGCCGAGGCGAGCGCGGAGTGGAGTCACGATGACACCCTCGCGGTTCTCTACTACGCGCCGGCCGGTGACATCATCGAGAACGTGACGGACGTCATGTTCTACTTCACCGGGCTCACCCACGTGGGCGGCTTACAGACCCTGGCGTTTCCTCCGGGGGCTGTGGCGGACCACCTGACCTCGTTCGGCGGCGACCTCCATGGGGTCGGTCAGATGACCGCCCTGGCGTGGCTCGAGGCGGGCGCCACCGCCAGCTTCGGGACGGTGCGCGAGCCCTGCAATTACACCCAGAAATTTCCCGATCCCAGGCTGCTGCTCCGGTACTACGTCCATGGAGAGACGGTCATCGAAGCGTATTGGAAGGCCGTCGCCTGGCCGGGCGAAGGGTTGTTTGTAGGAGAGCCACTGGCCAAGCCCTGGGGCGCCGAGGTCGTCACCTTCAGCGCCGCCCAGGGGCTGCGGATCGTCACGACCGCCTTGTGGCCGGGTGAATCGTGGAGCCTCGAGGCCTCCGATGGCTCGGAGGAGGGATCCTGGGAGGAGGTCGCCGCCGGCGAGGCCGCGTCGCACCACGGGACCACCACGATCGTTGTCAACCCCGCGCCCCAGGAGGCCTATCGGCTGGTCTACGGGGCCAAAGCGGCGCCCTAACATCGGCGGGCGGCGCCTTGTAGTTGTCAGGTCGCCCCGCCCGGGTGACATTCGGCAGCGATGATACCGTTGGCGCGCTCATGTGGAATGTCGGTGTTCGCGACGGCGCTGTGCGCCGTGACGAGCTGCCAGGGGGAGGCTGCGCCCCGCACCACGGAGCGGCCCTCCGACGGTCAGGGCACGCAGATCGAGGCGTCGCAGGTCCGGACCGGCGTGGAGGGAGGCGCGGCCAGCGCTGGAACGGCGGCCGCCGAACCGAGTCGCCCCGCCCCGGCAGGGCATCGTCTCCGAGCGTCGCCGGGTCGCCGAGGGGTCGATGTGTGGTTGCTGGACGCCCTGCGCGATGCGGCGATTCGGCCGGGACTGGAGCGGAGCCAGCCACCGACGAAGTGCTTTCAGGGAGCTGGCGCGAAGTCGCCTCCGGTGGAGAACGCCTTCAGTACCCTGCCGCCGCATATCAAGCGCCACAACATACGGCTTGGGCTCACGATCGACCTGCATCGGCGGGACATGCGACAGGTGTTGGCCTTTCGGGTCCCGCGCGCGGTGACTTGGAACGTCGCCGCGTCGCGCCAGGCTCGACTGGAGTTTGCCTATCGCGTGGGATGTCGCGTCCCGCGCGCGGGTGTTGTCCTGGAAGTGCGGGTCGAGCGACTGGGTGCCCCCGAGTTTCGGACGAGTGTCTCCCTGAGCTCGGGCAAGCAGGGGCCTGGCAAACCCTGGCGCGAAGTCGCCATAACGCTGCCCGTAGAGAGGGGCGAGCGCTTCGCCCTGACCATGAGGTTCCGTCCGAGCGGTGCCGCCGCCGAGAACATGGCGGTGGCCCTGGCAAACCCACGCATCACCGGTAGCGGTCAGCCGGAGCGGGGTGTCGGGCACCACAACGTGTTGCTCGTCATCGTCGACGCCCTCCGAGGCGACCTGGTGGGGCCGGATCGGCGTACCGACGTTCCCCATCTGACCCCTGGCCTCCAGAAGCTCTATCGCCAGGGCGCCTATTTCACCAGAGCGTTTGCCGTGGCGAACCAGACCCGCGCGTCGACGCTGGCCATTCTGGCCAGTCAGCCGCCTTCGTTGGGAGGGTTTCTGACGTCGCAGTGGGTGGTGGGGGCGAAGATGCGCACGTCGTTCTACCCGGGGCCGACCTCGCCAGGGCCGCCGCTGCTCCCGCTGGCCTTGAGGAGCGCGGGTTACGTCACGGCGACCATCGGCCACAACCGGTTCCTCTTCCCAAACCACCCGATGGGATTGGACCACGGATTCGATCGGATCCACGACGACTCGCACCGCACGTTGGACACCGCGCGGCTGACCGACCGGGCCCTCGAGTTCCTGGATGACAACGCGGGGAATCGTTGGTTTTTGTACTTCAACCTGGTGACGCCCCACCTGCCATATCGTCCGCCGAAGGCCGTCGCCCAGCAGGTCCTGCGCGCTACCGGAGGAGAGAAGCGACCGGCCGATATCTCCGCCGACTATCTTGCCGAGGTGGCCTATGCAGACCAACAGCTTGGTCGGGTGTTCGACAGGCTCGCCAGCCTTGGGCTGACCGAAGAGACGCTCGTCGTGGTGATGGCGGATCATGGCGAGGTGTTCTCCAAACCTCACGCCTGCTGGTCGCATCGCTACGGGCAGAACTGTCACTTCAATCATGGGCTGACGCTGTATGGCGAAGAGACCCACGTGCCGCTGATGTTCGTCGGCCCGTCGTGGATCAAGCCGGGCACGATCGTGCGTCGAGCTACGACCTTGTTGAATGTGGCGCCCACCATCCTGGACGTGCTGGGGTTGCCGTCCCAAGCACGTCACGTAGGGCGCTCCATGCGACGGGAGCTGGCCGGCCATGATGGCGTCGACGACGTCATCTACACGGAGTCCCGCCGGGCCGTCGCCATTCAGAAGGGGGCCTTGAAGTTGCATGTACATCACCAAAAAGATGACGCGTGGCCCCCTGCGCGTCGGGGGCCTGACGGCGCGCGCTCTCCGAAGCTCGGCGTTGGGCTTTACCAGCTCTTTGACCTGAACGAGGACCCGTTCGAGACGAAGAACCTGGCGTTGAGCGGCGACCCGCGCTTGGCGGGGATGGTGAAGGCGCTCGAGGAGCATCGCGTGGCCATGGCTCGACGGATGAGCCCCGACGCTCCATCATCTGGCGCGCGTGGGCGGCGGTCGTGGGCGCCCGCGACCAACGTGTTGCTGCTTCGGGGGGACGGGGCACCGCACCGACTGAAGTCGACCGTGAGCGTCGGCGTCGGCGGTCAGCTGAGCTGTGGCCGCGCGCGGGGCGACGGCACCTGTGAGCAGGTGAACCCGCAGACCATCGCGCTCAGCCTACGAGCGACTGCGGCGCCAGCTGGTGTGGTCTTTCGAAGTCAGCCGTGGGAGGCGCCGATTCGGATCGACGCGACGTTGAACGGAGAGAGGTTCGATCCGGCTGATCTGCGCCTCGGCCCGTTTGGCATCAAGCTGTTGCGGCCCGGTGAAGATCTGGCGACCTCTGTGGCGGCCCTGGATCACGCTGCCGCGCGTCACCCCCCACGACTCGAGGCCACCGGGGAGCCAGGGCTCTTTTATTGGCGGAGCGTCCCGGTGGTGGAGCCGGGCCAGGGCGCCGCGGTGTCCACCAAAGAGGTCGGCGAGGTCAAGCCGTTGCCATTGGGGCCCGAGGCGATCTCCGCGCCGGACAGCGGCGAGGCGATGAGCGACGAGCTGCGCAAGGCGCTCAAGGAGATGGGTTACACGCGGTAGCGGGCGCGGGGCAGGCCGCCGAAGAGTGGCCTGCTCCGTGCTCGAAACACGGCCGCGGCACACGACCGGTCGCGAGAGCGCAAGCCTGGGCATGGGTGTACCCGGCTCGCTGAGAGGCTGCGCGGAGGACGCTCGGCCACTTCGCTGGCGACGGCTACCCACTCGGTGGCCTCCCGTTGTGCTGGCTGCGCGCCGTCGCCACCGCCAGCTCGAAGGCCATTCATCGGGAACGG
>JAAZYN010000174.1 GCA_014239625.1 Myxococcales bacterium
CCGGGCACTGGGGCTGGTGGACGACCACACCTGGGCCGCATACGAGCAGCGGGTCGCGAGCGTCGACACCGCGGGTGAGCGGGCTGAGCGCAGCCGGATAGGGCCCGAGGCGGGCATCAACGATCGCTTGCTCGAGCGCGGCTCTGCGCCGTTGACGCAACACACGACTGTGGCTGCGCTGCTCAAGCGCCCGGAGCTCTCCGTCGCGGACATCGCGGCAGTGTGCGCCCCGTGGCTCGACGACCTCGACCCCGTGGCCGCCGAGAAGCTCGGCATTCGGTCCAAATATGCGGGTTATCTCGCCCGGCAGCAGCGTCAGGTGGAGCGCTTCAAGCGGCTCGAGGGGCTGCGACTTCCCAGCGACCTGGCTTACGAACAGGTCATCGGCCTGCGCCCAGAGATCGTCGAGAAACTCAGCGCACGTCGCCCGGACAACCTGGGCCAGGCGAGCCGCCTCGAGGGCGTGACCCCGGGAGCGATCAGCGCGCTGATGGTGCACCTCGACAAGCGTCGCCGGGCTGGATGACGACGGCGACCAAGGCCTACATCGGACTCGGCTCCAACCTGAACCACCCGGTCCGGCAGGTGGGGAGAGCCTTGGGCTGGCTCGAGGCTCACCCGCGGATCGAGCGCCTCCGATCATCGCGCATCACGATCACCAACGCCATGGGTCCGCCGCAGCCTGATTACGCGAACGCGGTCGCCGAGATCGCCACCCACATGAGCCCCATCCGCCTGTTGAGGCTACTGCAGCGCCTGGAGGTCGCAGCCGGCCGACGCCGTCTCGCCCGCTGGGGTGCCCGAACGCTAGATCTAGATCTGCTTGTTTTCGGCGACCGGACCCTCGCTCACCCCGACCTGGTGTTGCCCCACCCCCGCTTGCACGAACGCGAGTTCGTGCTGGAGCCGTTGGCCGCGCTCGCACCTGCCCTGAGACATCCACGCCTTGACCAGACCGTCTCCGACTTACTAGTAGCGGTACGGTCATGATCACTCCGCCCTCCATCTGGTGCTCGCTGGCCATGGTGATGCTCATCGCCTCGACCTCCTGCGGCGACGACCACCGCGTCGCTCCGCGGGTGCACAGGGACCTGACCCGAGAGCTGGATCCGCGCCCCATAGACATCCCCTTGGCGCCACGCCAGCTCCGCACACAAGCCGACTTCGACGCGCTCGAAGACGAGTACCTCCAGACCATGGGGGCCGAGCGGGTCATCCAGGTCTATGAGCTGCTCGCCCAAGGCGCCAGCGGTGCCCGAGACGCCGACGCCATCCTGATCCAACGACTGGCGATGCTCCATCTGGGAGCCTCGACGGGCAGCGAGCGCCTGCAGAAGGTGTTCGCATGGGCCGACAAGCTTCGCGCCGCGAACCCGAAGGGTGCACATTCCCTCTACCTGCTCGCGCACATCAAGCGCATGCTGCTCATCGTCGGCTCCAAAGACGGGACGTTTCGCCTGAACTCACGCAACGAAGATATCGCGCAGAAGCTCCTGACCGACTGGGATGAGCTGCTGCGCGTGGCGCCAACCTATGTTGGCCCCAGCGGCTCGACGGCCGACGACGTCCGCCAGGAGCGTGACCGTCTCGCGGCCGTCTTGGCGGGGCGGAAGAGCGCCGCGCCGAAGACCACCGGCGCTCTCGACAAGCCGCGCAAGGCCTCGGATGGGGAACGGCTCGCGCGCACCGACCTGTGGCGGTTCGAGCACGGTTCCAACGCGAACCGCAGCACGCTGTGCGCCGAGCGGGACGAGAAGGCCGACACCGGCGGCCGCTCTGAGCTCGAGATGTGGATCGATCTGAAATGCGCCACTGTTCAGGGCAAACCGGAGGCAGCGCTGAAGCTGCTGGGCGCGCTCGAGCTCCGTATCAGCAGGGACGCGCGCTGTAGGCTCTTGCCCGCGCTGATGGCGGAGAGCTCGCGGTGGGGTCGCCCGATCCCCACCGCGCTGACCAAGATGGCGGACAGATGCAACACGGCCCCAGTCAGCCCTCCGGCGACGACCCAGTAGCGCGAGAGTCTTCTGCGCTGCGGCGCCGCGTTGCGTGGGGCGTGGGCTTCGGCGTCGCCGTCGTGATCGGGTTGGCGCTGTTCGCGGACGCCAGCGCGCTGGCCACCCACTTGGGCAGCTTCGCCCCATTCGCCCTGGTCCCCGCCCTCGGGTTGGTGACCGTGGGTTACTTCATCCGAGTCGTGAAGTGGGAGATCTACCTCGCCCGACTCGGCATCCGGTTGCCCACCACCGAGAGCTGGCTGACCTTCTTCGGCGGCATGGTGATGTCGATCTCCCCAGGCAAGGTCGGTGAGGTTCTCAAGAGCTTTGTGATCAAATCCCGACACGGGATCTCCGTCGCCACGACCGCGCCGATCGTCGTCGCGGAGCGCCTCACCGACCTCATCGCCATCGTGCTCCTGGCCGCCTGGGGCCTGTCGCGTAGCGACCACGGCCTCTGGGTGGTCGGTTTCAGCGCGGCGGGCGCCGTGTTGCTGCTCGTGACGTTTTCACACCGTCGGGCCGGCGACGCCATGGTCGCCCTCGCGCGCAGAGTGAGCTGGTTGGCGAAGGTGGCCGACAAGCTCGCGGAAGCATTGAGGGCGCTGCGCGCGCTGCTGAGCGTCAAGACGATGCTCGCGACCAGCGCGCTGTCCGTTGGCGCCTGGATCCTCGAGTGCATCGCCACCTGGCTGTTGCTGCAGGCGTTCCCGATGGTCGACATCGATCTAGCCACGGCCACCTTCATCTTTGCGTTTTCTACCCTCGCGGGTGCGGTCTCCATGCTCCCGGGAGGGCTCGGCCTGACGGAGGGATCGATGATCGCGCTGCTGACGGTCGTGTTCGAGGTGATGCCAGACGTCGAGATGGCCACCGCAGCGACTCTGGTCGTCAGGTTCTGCACGCTTTGGTTCGGCGTGATACTCGGCGGGGCGGCGCTCTGGATCCTGACACGCCTCGAGCCAGGCAAGGCGTTGGTGGTCGATGGAGCGCGACAAACCGACTCGGAACCGTAAATGAAGAACGCCCGTAGTAGATCTGGCGACCTGGCTGTGGTAGCAGCGTTGACCGATTCTACGGGCCAAGCTGATGGAGACTGCCCCGATGCCTTCGCTGCCGAACGCCAAACTCCGGCGCCTCGCTGCCGCCACCCTGACGCTGGCGTTGTTCACGATGACCCAATGCGTCTGTCAGAACCGACAAGGCGACAACGGGACATCCGATAAAAACACGAGCGCCACGACCAAGCCGACGGCAGACAACGCCAACGGGTCGGGGGCGGTGGATCTCCCGAAGATCATCGACGCCTCGAGCCTCGAGCCGGCGGAGAAGGCGCTGCTGGGCGAGATCCTCGCAGAGCAGTTCGATCCGTGCGGTTCGCCCAAGAGCCTCATGGACGCGCTCAAACAGAGCGCACCGTGTGATCGCGCGTTTGCGTTCGCCAAGAAGCTGGTGCAGTGGATCGGGGTGGATGGGCTTAGCAAGAGACAGGCGGTGCAGAAGTACCTGACGGAGCTCGCGCGAACCTCGACCAAGGCGGAGTTTTCCTACGAGGGCTCGCCAGCCTTTGGAGACCCGGCCTCCAAGATCCAGATCGTAAAGTTCACCGACTTCCAGTGCCCCTACTGCAAGATAAGCAGTCAGCCAGTCAAAGACCTGGCGAAAAAGTACAACGCCGTGCTGTACCTCAAGCACATGCCGCTGAGCCACCATCAGCACGCTACAGAGGCGGCGAAGATGGCTACGGCCGCGCACCAGCAGGGCAAGTTCTGGGACGTCTACAAGGCCTTCTTCGCCAACCAGGAGGCCCTCGACTCGAAGCTCTTGCGCGAGCTGGTCGTGAAGGCCGGTCTCGACATGGTCCGTTTTGACAAGGACCTCGCCAGCCCCGCGATCGCGGCCCTGCTCAAGCGAGACCGAGACGAAGCTGACGCCGCAGAGGTCGACGGGACGCCGACGATTTATGTCAACGGGTTCAAGGTCGAGTTCGACAACCTCGAGGACAAACTCAAAGAGCTCCAGCGGTAGCCGTCGCGGGAAGCTCGGGCGTGGGCGCGCCCGCGAGCGCAGGACCTCCCCCCACCGTGCGGTGACCGTCTGGCCTGGGGCCAGCGCCCACTCGCCGCGCGCGCGAGGCTGCCTCATCGCTCCGCTTCCAGACGCTGTCGTCGGCCTGGGCGACCTGCGTCGCTCCCGAACGGCCCAGGCTCGTGGCGGGCTGCATGCTGACGCCTCAAGGCTTGTTGTTGACCTGTTTCGTCTCCATTGGGTAGCGTCGGCTCAGTCATGACACGTGCAGTCGTCATAGGCCTAGGCGGACTCGGTTGCCCCGCTGCCCTCGGACTCGCGGAGTCTGGCATCGGCGAGCTACTCCTCGTCGACCCCGACACCGTCGAGCTCTCCAATCTGCAGCGTCAGGTGCTCTATCGAACGGCCGACGTCGGGCGGGCGAAGGTCGAGGTCGCGACACAGCGCCTGTCCGAGAGCTTCTCCGGCCTGCGGGTGGAGGGGCGACGGGTCCACCTCGGCGCCGCGAACGCACGAGAGCTCCTGAGAGGCGCTGACGTGGTGGTCGACTGTACCGACGACCCGGGCAGCCGCTTCATCGTCAACGACGTCGGCCTGGAGTTGGGGATCCCGACGGTGCTCGGCGGCGTGCTGCAGTTTGACGGGCTGGTGTTGGCCGTGTCTGGACACAGCGGCCCCTGTTTTCGCTGCCTGTTCGAGGTGCCGCCCCCCACCGAGGAGGCCCGTCGCTGTGGGGAAGCCGGTGTGCTTGGCCCTCTGTGTGGTGTCGTCGGGCACCTGCAAGCTCAGCGCGCTTGGGGGCTCGTGTCGGGGCACGCCGCCGCACAGACCGGGTTTGTCACGACCGTCGACGGCCTCCGCGGGCGGATACGAGACGTACCTCTGCCGGAGGCGACCGACTGCCCAGCCTGCGGCGGGCTGGCCGCGCGCCTCGACATCACCCCGTACAGCTGCCCCATGACCTACGTCCGAACGCGCCTCGCGCTCGAGACGCTGAACCCAGGGCAGACCCTCGACATCGTCATGCGCCGAGGAGAGCCGTCGCGAAACGTGCCGCGGAATTTGCTCGACGAGGGCCACGATGTCCTTATCAACGGTGCAGTCGATGACGGTCGACACCGGGTCGTCGTCCGCCGAGTATGCTGACAGTCAGGAGCCCCTCCGCCATGGTTGTAATCAAGATCCCCGCGTCCCTGCGCAAGTTCGTGGGAGGCAACGAAAGAGTCGATGTAGACGCCGCCAACGTGCGCGAGGCCATCGACGCGCTGGAAGGCGCTCACCCGGGCGTCAAGGCCAAGCTCTGTGACGACGCCGGCAACGTGCGCCGCTTCATCAACATTTATGCAGGAGACGAAGACATCCGCTTTCTCGAAAACATGGACACCGCGCTAGACGCGGGCAGCGAGCTGCAGATCATCCCGGCCATCGCGGGCGGTTGAACGGTGCGGGATGACCAGATCGAGCGGTACGCCAGGCATGTGCTTCTAGTCCCCGTGGGGGGCGTTGGGCAGCGCCGTCTCTTCGACGCGCGAGTGGCGATCGTCGGCGACTGCCCTGGGGCGCAGACCGCAGCGAAGTATCTGTGCGCTGGGGGAGTGGGGACGCTCAAGCTGGACCCAGCCGCCGCGATGTCGTGGCGCGACGACCTGGGCGCGCTCAACACAGACTGCGCCATCGTCAGTGAAGGCGACGTGGACCTGACGCTCGCGCCTACTGGGGGCCGCATGGCAGGTGCCATGGCGGCCCAACGGGCCATGGTCACCCTCAGCGGAGCCGCCGGCGCCGACGTGTTCACCCGCTGGACGACCGAACGCGGGGGCTTCACATGGCGCTGACTGCGCGCACGGTCATCGAAGAGCTGGCCCCTGGTCGACGCGCCGAGCTCCACGCGTTCATCTCCGAGTGGTTCCCGGAGGAAGCCTGTGGGTTGGTGCTCGAGACCGCGGCGGGTGAAGGGGCGGTCGAGCTGTGCCCGAACCAAGCCGACGCCTATCACCGGCTCGATCCGCAGATGTACCCGCGCACCGCGGCCAACGCATACATCCTGAACCCGATGCGCATCGTGGCGGCTGACAAGCGTGGCGATCGCCTCGTCGGGATCTGGCACAGCCACGTGCGCGTAGGCGCCTATTTCTCCGACGAAGACATCGACCAGGCGTTGATGGACGGTCAACCGCGCTATCCCGGCGTCGACTGGGTCGTCTTCGACGCTCAAGCGGACGGTGTCAGAGGATTCAAGGTCTTCTCGTACGCTGGCGATGGGAGCTTCCAGGAGCGAACGGACTGATGCGCACCGTGCCCCCCGCGCCACGACCCTGGTCGGCCGGCGTGTCGCCGCCCCGAGCCCCACTTTCGGGAGCCGCCCTCGCACTCCATCGGGGCCTCTAGATGCCAACCTTTGCCGACATCCTCAGTAACCCAGGTCTGCTGAAGCTCGAGTTGATGCGCCGTGGACTCAGCGTGCCCAGAGAGGTCCGAGAGGCGCTGGTCGAAGAGGGCTTCGGCGCGACCGGGCATGCCCTGTTTGGCAGCGCCGGAGACCTGGACCTGGTGCTTCCGCCCAGCACCTGGATCACGACCCCGATCCTTGCCGGGCTGGCAGAGTCCACGCCATACGAGCTTACGCGTCGTTCGGGCAACGACTATGCGGTCTCCGTCAAGACCGGCGCGGGTGACGCCAGCGTCCCGAAGCCCGCCGCGGTCAGGATCTTCCCGCGGGCTCACTTCTTCGAGCACCAGACATCGCAGGGGCTGCCGTTCGGCCGCATCGGTACGGTACACGGCCCTTACCTGGCGCTCTCGCCGTCCAACCGCTGTACCTTCCTGGGGAGCAACGATATGTGCCGCTTCTGCGGGGTCGGTGTCGGCGCGGGCACGCACGAGGGGGTGCCCGTAGACGACATCCTGGAAGCCATCCGCCTCGCGCGGCAAGACAACCCGGTGTCGGTGGTCTACCTGTCGGTGGGCCACCTGGGCACAGACGACGGCGGCGTGCGATTTTTGGAGCCCTACGTCTCGGCGATCAAGAAGCACTTCGACGTGCTCGTCGCCGTCGACGCGCTGCCACCCGCCGACGACGGATGGATCGACCGCACTTACGGCATGGGGGTCGACGCGGTCAGCTACAATCTGGAGATCTACTCGCCCGATCCT
>JAAZYN010000175.1 GCA_014239625.1 Myxococcales bacterium
CTCTCGTCTCTGGCCGTCCCGCAGGAGCGTAGGGGCGCGGGAAGGGCGGTGCTGACTCCCGGCGCGCGCGGGCGAATGAGGACGCCGTTGTCGCGCCGGCTCCGCGCGACACCGCCGGTGGCGCCGTAGCGAGCTCGCGAGCCGAGGAGCGGCGGAGCGCAGCGGGGCCCATCCGCCTGCGCCTCGTGCCACGCCTGTCGGCGCTTCGCTTCTTCGGCGTCGCCCGCAGTGCCGTGAGACATCGGGGCTATCACGCGCGCAGCGCCGACGCTGGCTTTCAAATGTGGGTCGTTTCGGCTAACACAAAGGGTCCATGGATACACCCCTTGTCCTGATCCTCATCCTGGCTTTCGCCTTCGCGATGACCCACCTCGAGTCCTTCGCCCTTGGCGACCGGGTGCGGCTGTTCAGCGGCCTCGAGTACGTGGTTCTAGGCGCGCTCTGCGGTCCTTACGTTCTCGGTTTCTTCAATCGTGGCGCGCTCACCGATCTGGAGCCCGTGCTCAGCGTGGTGACCGGATTCATCGGGTTTTTGTACGGCCTCCCCGTGTCCAGGCATGCCACGAGGGTGGAGGGGGCGAAGCGGGTCGGGGCGATCATCGCGGTCACCGTGGCGGTGGTCTTGGGGACGGTGTTTTACCTCATCTTCGGGGCCCTGGATGCGACGGCGCTGGTGTCCCACACGGAGCGCGTTATCGCCTCGGTGGTGCTCGGTTTTGGAGCCGCCGCGTGCTCGGCGGAAGCTATCGTTGGCGGTATCGCGGCGACCGCGGGAGACGGCCCCATCAGTCGGCTGATGCCTCGGGTGGCCGCCACGACGCGCGTGATCGCGATCCTGGGCTGCGGATTCGCGCTCGCCGCGGATCCCGGAAATATCTACAGCACCAACCTTCAGATACATCCCGCGCTCTGGGTCCTCGCCAGCGTGGGCGTGGGGAGTGGGATCGGCCTCATTTTTCACGTCTTCGTCGGTGACGAGGACGACACCCAAAAGCTGTTTGTCGCCGTGATCGGCGTCATCATGTTGGCGTCGGGGATCGCTTATGCGCTGAAGATGTCGCCGTTGATGGTGTGCCTCATCGCCGGAATCACCGTGTCCAACATCTCACCGACCGCCGGCCGCCTGAGCGAAGCGGTGCTGAACCTGGGTCGCCCGTTCAACGCGACCCTGCTGCTCATCGCCGGTGCCATGTGGGTCCCTCTCCCTGGGGTGCTGTGGACGGTCCCTCTGGTCTTCGTGGCGGGGCGCATCGTCGTCTTGCGGATCGCCGCCTACGTCGCTACCCGGCGGCACCCGTCGGTCGATCCCCACACGCCCAGCCTGGGCAACGCCCTGCTCAGTCAGGGCGCCCTGGCGGCGGCTATCGCCGTGAACTTCACGCTGGCTCACGCCCACGAGCTCGAGGCTGTGGTGATGACCTGCCTGCTCGCCAGCGCCGTGGTCAACGAGGTCTGGGCCACTTGGGCCATGCGCAGAGTCTTGCAGCGCGCCGGAGAGACCGGCCGGCGGGCACCCGATCACCCGCAAGGCCGGAGCATCGATGAGCCCGGCGTGGGCCGCGACGCCATGGAGGCGCACTAGATGCGTCAGATCTTCGCGCTGTTCCTCCTCGTCGGTGCCATGCTCGGCTTGGCGCAGCTTGGCGACTGGTTGGCTAGCACCGACATCGCGGGAGATGCCAAGTCTCTCATCTCGCTGGGGATCACCTTCGCCGGTGTGGGGTTCGTCGTCCTCGCCGCGTACGTTCTCGCCGCCGCAGGCGCCGCGTTCAAACCCTTGCCGCTGCCCCGCGTCACTGGGTACATCCTGGCGGGCATCGTGTTGGGCCCCTATGTCAGTGAGGTCCTGAGCCAGGGGGTCGTCAAGGACCTCGCGAAGTTCAATGACCTGGCCCTGGCTCTGATCGCGCTGGAGGCGGGGATCGAGCTCCAGGTGAGCGCCATCAAGAAGGTGGCCAGCTCGCTGCTCTCCATCGTGCTGTTCAAGGTCCCGATGTCGTGGATCATGGTGGGTGGGGCCTTCGTGTTGTGTGGGCCACTGCTTCCGTTCGAGCTGACCTTCGAGCAGACCATGACCATCGGCCTGGTCATCGGTGCCCTCGCGGTGGGTACATCACCCGCTGTGTCTGTCGCCGTCATCAGCGAGCGGCAGGCGAAAGGCAAGACCCCTGACCTCATCCTCAGCATCGCGGTGTTCAAAGACATCGTCATGATCCTGATGCTGGCGGTGGCCATCACCATTGGACAATCCTTGGTCACGGGCAGTGAGATGACCGCCGACAGCTTCCTCAAGCTGGGCAAGAAGATCGGGTTGTCGCTGCTGGCGGGGGCGGTGGTGGGTGCGCTGCTTATCGCGTTCATGCGGTGGGTCCGCTGGCAGCTCGTGTTGACGCTGCTCATCGTCGCGTACGGTGGCGCTGTCCTCTCCGAGATCCTTCACCTCAAGGCGCTGCTCGTGTTCATCACGGCGGGCTTCGTCGTCAGCAACTTCAGCCACTACGGCCACGATCTCCACAAGCCGCTGGCGCTGCTGGCGCTGCCCATCTTCATCGTGTTCTTTACCCGAGCAGGGGCCGATCTCGACCTGAAGGCCACCGTAGACGTCCTGCCCGTCGCGGCGATCCTCTTCGCGGTGCGGCTCTTCATGCTCTTCGGCGCCACCAAGCTGGGGGCCAAGATTTCGAAGGACCCGCCGGAGTTCAGCAACAACGTGTGGCTCGGCTTCGTGAGCCAGGCGGGGGTCGCTTTGGGTCTGCTGCTCTTGGCCAAACAAGACTTGCCGTTGATCTCCACGGAGCTTGGCCAGGTCGGGGTGTCGCTTATCGCGCTCAACCTGCTGATCGGCCCAATCCTTCTGGGTGTGGCGCTCAAACGCGCCAAGGCTCTTGGAGAGGCTGACCCCGCCGCCGCGGAGGGCCCGACGGGGTCTGGCGTGGAGCTCAGCTCGCCCGACGACGACCTCTTCGACGACGAAGAACCTCACGAGGAGGGCACGCAGGAAGACCGTCACGGTCTGGGTCCGGAGGATGAGGAGCTCATCGCGGTGCACGCCCAGGTCTCCGAGCACCTCGAGGCGGTCGTGACGTCCTTAGAGCGGGACGTGCTCGACGCTTGGCGGGTGGAGGTGGGTGTCCGCTTCGACGCCCTCGTCGGAGAGTCACCCGAGGAGTATGGAACGCTCCACGCGGCCCTGGAGCCAATCCCCGTCGCTTCCGCCGCTGCGACGCTGCGCGAGGCGGCGCGCGAGGTGCGTGATGGCTTGGCGCAGCTCCCCGGCAAGCTTCAGCGCCCTCTACTGAGCCACCACCGCCAAGTCCGGCAAGACGCAACGATGCGGCAGCGGATGTCGTTGCGCTTGCAGAATGTCGCGGCACGGGGGCGGCGCGCCGTGGCGCTGCGCTTGGTAGCGCGCACGTACATCGAGGGGGTGTTCGTCTGCGGGCTCAAAGAGGCGCTTCGATCTTTGGCCAGTCTCGAGGCCGAGCGGATCGGTGCTCTGGACGCTGCCTTCGCGGTCTCTCTGGAGGCAGCGCGGGACGCGAACGAGGCGGCCTCGGTGTGGTCCGAGCCCCCTGTCGACGATTCGCCTCTCAGGGCTGCTGCGGAGCAGTCGGCCAAGCGCTGGCTCAGAGAGCTGCATCGCTGCAAAGACGAGGCCCTTGGAAGGTTGGGCGCGGCGCTGCGCTGCGCTGGGACGGCGACCGGGAGTGGCCAGCACCGCTACGAGGCCGTCGCGATGGACGTGGACGTCGCCATCAAGGCCTTGGACAATGACGGTCCCCGGTGGGACGCTGCGCTTCTTGCGATGGCAGGTCGGGCGCGTCTGTCGGCGGTCATCGAGGAGCTGGAGACGGGGGTCAGCCACGACATGACCCAAGTCGTGCGCCGCTTCACCTCGGGCCAACAGGTCGATGTGTCGACGGTGGTCGATGGGGTGCGGTCGGCTCTGGATACGGCACGTGGTGCGTTGGCGAGGGACCTGCGGGGTATGAACCACGCGCAGGCGGCCGCGCGTCTCAGCCGTGAGGCGGCGTCCCTCGAGGACGTCGTGACCCGCGATGCGCTGCCTCGCATCAACCAGGTCCGGCATTACGACGCCGGCGGTGAGGGAGTGTTTTCGGGGGTCACGCGGTTGCTGTCGGAGCGCATCGACGACCTCGACGAGGACTGGCCGGCGCTGCCCATCGCCTTCGTATGGAACACCCGGAAGCGGCCCGACACGCCGGCCGACGTGCCGTTGAAGTCACTTGCCATCAAGTCTTTGGCGAGTCGATATCTGATGGGCGAGCTGAAGTGGGCTTACGATGACGCCGGAGCCCAGGCGGAGCGGATGATCGATCGGGTCGCGGGTCGTCTGAGTGAGGTGGCGGGGGTCATCACTTATGGCTTGCGCACCGCCATCAAAGAGATCGACGCGAACCCTGATCCAAACGTCGGTGAGGTCGGCGTCGAGGTCACCCTGGGCAGCCTGGACCGAGCGCTGAAGATCGTCGATGGGCTCTCGGTAGAGCTCGTCGAGACCGTCGAGGCAATGCCGGAGTCCATCGACAGCCTGACTCACGACGCATTCGACACGTTGCGCCAGCGAACCCTCGGCGTGCATGGCGCCGATATGGTCAAGGCGGCCGGTCCAATGGAGCGTTTCCGTCGCAACGTGACGACCTTCTGTCACGACCTGGCCGACGCCTATCGAAGCCTACGACGGGGCGTGCGGGACCTCTATACCAGCGCGGCGGAGAGCGCGGTGGCGAGAGATGCCAGGGTTCGGGCGGGGCTCGAAGAGGTCGACGAGGCGGCGATGGCGCGGGACGTCGCCCGCTTCGACGTGGCCGATGAGCAACGGGCCAAGCTCCCTTACGTGTTGGCCAAGCTGTTCGAGGGGAGCGCCTTGGACACGCCTCAGATCCTGGCTGGAGCCGAGGCCGAGCGGGCCGCCATCGCGGACGCCTGGGCGCGCTTCGCCGACGGGGAGCCGACGTCGGTGCTGGTGACTGGAGACAGTGGCAGTGGCAAGACGAGCGTCGCGCATGTCCTCTTGCGCGAGCTCTCCAAGCGGCGCCTGTGCGAGGTCAGGTTACACCCCTTCGAGCGGACTGAGAGTGGCTTTTGCACGACCATTGGCGCCGAGGCGGGGTGCTACGACGCCCGTGACTTCGTCGCCCTGGCGGGGGCGCTGGAGGCTCTTGAAGACAAGCCAGTGGTCTTGCTCGATGGTCTCGAGCAGCTCTTCGAGCGCACGCCCGCTGGGCTCGACCATCTCCGTGGGGTGCTGAGGCTGATCCTCCGGACGCGGCACCACGTGTGTTGGGTCGTCGCGGTGAATTCGCCAACGTCAGAGCTGCTGGAGTGTGTCTGTGATCTCAAAGCCTACTTCACCGACTGGGTCGAGTTTCGCCCGCGGCGGGGGGACGAGATCATCGAGCTCATCGAAGCTCGTGCGCGCCTGGCTGGGTTCACCATCGCCTGGCCACGACCGGAGATTCGAGGTTTCTGGGATCGTCTGCGGCCGTCGAGCTGGCAACGGGACGAGGCGGCGTGCCGTCGTCGGTTCGCACGCAAGCTGGAGGCTGTCGCGGGCGGAAACGTGCGCGACGGGATCTCGGCGTTTGTGAACGCCATCGAAGACGTCGACGACGAGGTGGTCAAACTCAACGATGTCGAGTCGCCTGCGCTGAGTTGGTTCGATCATCTCGGTCGCGACGCTCAGCGCGTGCTGGCCTTGACCACGCTGACGGGGAGTATCTCCCGCGCCGAAGCGTCCGAAGCGCTCCGTTGGAGCGACGCCAAGCTCGACGCCAGCCTGGGGCGGTTGATGGGGTCGCAGCTTCTGGTTCATTCGGACGCTGCCCCGGGTGACGATCCAGGTACCCGATGGGAGGTGCGCGGGGCGGTGTGGCGGCGGGTGCGCGAGCTGCTCGCCGAGCAAAATCTGTTGATCGACCCGGAGCGAGGGCCTAGCAGGAGGGAGCGGCAGTGATCGGTCTGATGTGGACGCCCTCCCTCGAGTGGGCCCTCGGTCTCTTGGTCGTGGCCATCATCGCCTTTGTGGTCGCGTGGCTGTGGAGCAAGTTGTTGGGCCTCGTCTGGGCCGTGGGCGCCGACCGCGAGAAGCTGCTGGCGTTCACCAATGCGCCGGTCCGCTTCTCGTTGGTGCTCTGGGTGTGGTCTGTCGTGGTGGGGCTCGGCCCCCGCCCGCAGTTTTTGGGGGACCCATCGCTCCGCACGGTGGTGCCCAGCGAGGGGCTGCTCTGGGAGCTCATGTTACCGGCGTTTTTCACCATCATCGCGACTATCTGGGGGTTCAATAGCCTGCGAGATATGGCCGGCGGGCTCGCGCTCTCGCTCACGCGGCCGTTTCGGGTCGGTGACGAGATCGCGACTGCCTCGGCGCACGGTCGCGTGTCGCGTGTCGGGCTGACACGGGTGCGTATGAAGACAGAGCATGGGGCCCTCATCGAGGTCCCTGCTAGCGAGCTCGCCAGTGAGACCTTGCGGATCGCGCCGCGGCGCGGTGGGGCGTTGCCGATCGAGATCGAGGTCGAGATCGGAGCGGCCGTCGAACCGGACCGGGCCATCGATCTGTTGCGCGATCACGCCTTGCTGAGCGCGTACGCTGATGCGAGCGTGCCCGTCGTGGTCGAGCTGCTGGGCTATCGCCGCGCCCGGATCGTCGCGACGCCCACGCACCCGGACGACGCAGACCAGCTGCGTGGTGATCTCGCGAGCCGCGCCGCGAGCCTCTCTGCGACTCGCGTCAGCATGACCGCGACCGTCGCGGCGGTGCCGAGCGAGCTGACGGTGCCGGCCTCGAGGTCGTCTCGCTCCGACGTCTTCACGCGATGACGGTGGCGACGCGCGCGATGACGGTGGCGACGCGCGCACCCGGTCACGTCGGCCAGATTACAGCGGGATGCATCCGTGTTTTTTCGGCGGGTTGGTGTCTCGCTTGTTCGCCAGCATGTCGAGCGAATCGCAGATCTGGCGACGCGTATCGAGCGGATCGATGACCGCGTCGATGTAACCCAGCTCGGCGACCTTGAAGGGGTTGGCGAAGGTGTGGCGGTAGTTGGCCACCAGCTGTTCGCGTTCGGCGTCGGGGTCGCTGGCGGCCTTGAGCTCGTTGCGGAAGATGATGTTGACGGCGCCCT
>JAAZYN010000176.1 GCA_014239625.1 Myxococcales bacterium
GCGCAGGTTCTTCTCCAGGATCTCCTGGTAGCTGACCTGGCGTAGGAGCTGGGCCTCGGGATCGAGCTTCGGATCCGCTGAGTAGATGCCATCGACACTGGTCCCCTTGAGCACGGCCTCGGCGTGGCTCGTGAGCTGCTCGTGGGCATCAGCCGAATGCTCCGGGGCCACGAACTGGACCAGCTCCACTTTGTGGAACTGGTGAACGCGCGTCAGGCCCTTGACGAGCCTGCCGTAGCTTCCGGCCTCTCGGCGAAAGCACGCGCTGAAACCGCAATATTTGACCGGCAGCTGCTCCGGCGTGAGCAGCTCTTCGCGGTGCAGATTGGTCAGCGGCACCTCGGCCGTGGGGATGAGGAAGAGATCGTCCTGCGTCCTGAACGCGTCCTCCTCGAACTTGGGCAGCTGGCCCGTGCCCACCATCGCCTCGCGGCGCACCAGGAACGGCGGCAACACCTCGGCGTATCCGTGCTGTTCGCCGTGCATGTCCAGAAAAAGGTTCCACAGCGCTCGCTCCAGGCGGGCGCCCAGGCCTCGATATAGAGCGAACCCGTGACCGCTGATCTTCGAGGCTCCCTCGAAGTCCAAGATGCCCAGCGCCTCGCCCAGGGTGTGGTGCTCCTTGGCATCAAAGGCCGGCTCCCGAGGCTCACCCCAAGTTCGGACCACGACGTTGTCGTCCTCGCTGCGACCCACGGGCACGTCGGCTGCCGGGATATTGGGCAGCGTCATGAGCTGCTCGGTGAGCTGCTCGGTGAGCTCTTTACGCCGCTGCTCGAGCCCTTTGACCTCCGTCGAAAGCTCCTTGAGCTCCACCCGCCTCGCCGCCATCTCTTCGGGCGAAAGGCCGCTCGCCTTGCCGAACCCTTGCGACAGACGCTTTTGTTGACCGCGTAGATCGTCGAATCGTTGCGCCGCCAGCTTTCGCTCCGTCGCCAGATTCAGCACGGCATCCACGTCGAGGTCTGGTTCCCGGGAAAGCAGCAGGGCCTTGGCGTCTTCTGGGCTCTCCAGCAGGCGCTTGATATCCAGCATGCCTTATTCCTTGGTAGATGCCGGCGTGGTGGTCGGTTTGGGGCTGGCGGAGCTTCGCAGGTCGATCACGCCACCCTTCTTGGGGACCCGCTCGGGGGCCGGATGTTTACCATTACCTTCGTCACTCTTCGACGTCGGCCGGGAAGCGGCCTTGGGGCGCGGCGGCGCCTTGGGCTTGGGCGTGGCGGCCGCGGACCCATCCCGGCTGGGCGCGTCGTTGGCCCGACCCGCGGTGTCCTGCTTGCCACCATCGGGCTTCTCGGCGCGTTTCGCCGTCGCCGATTCGACCTTATCTCGCTTTTGGCCCGCGTCCTTGCTGCTGGCTGGCTTGTTGTCGCCCTTCTTTTCACTGTTCTTCGCCGGCTCGTTCGCTCGATCGCCTCCTCGGTCGGCCGCGTCACCACGACCGCTGCCAGCAGTGGCTCCGCCCGTATTCCCATCCGGCCCGCTGAGCCCCCCGCCATCGTTGCGCTTGCGCCTGCGCCTGCGCCTGCGCTTCGGTTTATCCTCATTTTCGGCGCCGCCCACCCGCTGCTGAGGCTTCTCGCCTCGTTGGGATCGACCACCGCCACCGGCATCGGCACCGCCACCGCCACCGCCACCGCGGGAACCGCGGCCACCACGCCGCCGCCGGGAACCACTGCTGCGGTTGCTGACCGAGGGCTCGCCATCGTTTTCGACCTCTTTGGCTTTCAAGGGTCGCGAGCGTGGACCATGGTTGCGCGACCGTATGCGCTCCGAGGCGGGTTTTTTTCGTCCTCCCCGCTGTCCACCGCGAGCTCGATCTCTCGACCGGCCGCCGCTGGGATCTTCTCGATGGTCCTCGATGTGTGGTGTCTCCACCGGCGTTGGTGTCGGCGGCGGCGGCGAGGCACCGAGCAGACGCTTGAACCATCCCCTGAGGCCACCCCTCTTCTCGAGCTCGGTGACCGCCTTCGCCGCTTCGGCTACCTGCTGCTGCGCTTCCGCCGCTCGTTGCTCGGCTTCGTTTGCGCGCCGCTCCGCCTCCCGGGCGAGCTTCTCCTTTTTCTCGAGGCGTTTTTCACTCTCCGTCGCCAGCTGCTTCTCGATCCGGCGGTACAACTCCTTCCAGTCGTCGTCGGTCAGATGCACGCCGCGGGCGTGAGCCGCGTCCAGCATGAAGTCATCGTCCGGCGCGGTCTCCTGCTTGGTGACCTCGCTTCGGACCAGGTCGTATTCCTGAATGAACCGCTTTGGCTTCTTGCCCCGCTGCGGTCGCGTCAGGAGCTCGACATAGGCCTTGGTCGGCGGACAATCCTTGAGCCCTCGAACCTCGATGGTCGCCTTGGTCTGATATTCGAGATCCATCAGCTCGCGGCGCTTTCGGTTGGCAATGTAGTTGGCTATCTCCACCGGCGCTCGCCCCACCGCGTGCAGATAGTTGCCGCGAATAACCGTCTCCTTGAGGCGCCGCAGTAGGTAGAGCGAGCTCGACTCCACCGACCGCAGCATCCCCGTGCCGCCGCAGTGGTTGCACG
This sequence comes from Myxococcales bacterium, assembly GCA_014239625.1. GTDB lineage: Bacteria > Myxococcota_A > UBA9042 > PHBI01 > JAAZYN01 > JAAZYN01. Next base: position 2,535 of record JAAZYN010000176.1, read on the forward strand.
CGCTGAAGCTCCCTTTGGTGATCGCCGATTTCAACCGTTGACGGCTGATCTCCATCAACCCGAAATCGCTGATCCGCGTGAACTTCACTTTGGCTTTGTCGTTGGCGAAGGCGTCCTTGGCCTCTTGCTCGACGAGCTTGATATTGGAGCGCTCGCGCATGTCGATAAAGTCGACCACCACGAGCCCGCCCAGGTCGCGGATTTTCAGCTGTCGCGCCACCTCTGCCGCGGACTCCAGGTTGGTCTTGAGGGCGGTCTTCTCGATGTCGTCGGTCTTGACCCGACCCGAGTTGACGTCGACGGAGACCATCGCCTCTGTCTGATCGATGATGATGTACCCGCCCGACGGCAGGTCGATGCGCCGAGCGAACACGTCATCGATCTGGTCTTCGATCTGGTAACGCGAGAACAGCGGCGTCGGGTCGTCGTAGAACGTGACGCTCTTACGCAGCTCCGGGACGAGGATGGTGCAGAAATCGCGGATCTCTTCGGTCGCGTCGATGTCATCGACGATGATCTCATCGAGCGAGTTGGAAGCGTAATCGCGCAGAAATCGCATCGCGATGGAGCGCTCCTGGTGGATGACGCCTGGCTGCCGGATCTGCTTGAACCGTTCTTCCAGGCTCTCCCAGAGCCGAGTCAGATAGTTCAGGTCTTGAGCGAGCTCGTCTTCGTCGCGGCCGACTCCGGCCGTACGAATAATGCAGCCGAAGCCGTCGGGCACCTCGAGGCTGTCGATGATGGCCTTGAGGCGCGACCGCTCGTCATTGGGCAGGCGCCTGGAGATACCGGTCTTGTCGGTCTGGGCCATCAGCACGAGGTAGCGCCCCGGCAGCGACACGTATGTCGACAGGCTGGCGCCCTTGTTGCCGATCTCGTCTTTTACGACCTGAACCATGAGCTCTTGGCCGTTTTTGAGAACGTCGGTGATCGACGGGCGCTTGTCGCGTTGCTTCTCGGGGTAATAGCGTCGATGGATCTCAGCGAGCGGGAGAAACCCCTGCTTCTCCGCGCCATAATCGACGAACGCGGCCTGCAGGCTGGCGTTCACGCGGTGAACTTTGGCCTTGTAGATGTTCCCCTTGGCCTCCTCGAGATGCCTGGAGTCGATCTCGAGGTTCTCGAGATGTCCAGATTCGACGAGGGCAACGCGTGTCTCTTCGACAGAGACGTTGATGAGCAGTTTCTGGGTCATGGCGCTGAGCCTCCAGCGCGGATGCGTCCTTCGCGAGCTACCTATCCAGGGAGGTTCGGGTACGAGGGAGGGAGGTCCCCCGTGAGCGAACCTATGCCACCGCTACCACCGGGTGTTCCTCGAGGCCGCTGTCCATCGGGTCTTCGCCGTGGTGTCGTGGCTTCGGGGATGTCCCTTCAGGAGCGGTCTGCCCCACATCTGGGCCGGCGTCACTGCCCGCCAAATCGCTTTCGCTGTCCGCGTCTTGCTGTATGTTCTGTGGTGCGTCGTCGACCGCATCTGATGAGCCGCCTGCGTCACCCCCGTCGCCACTTGTGGCCACGTCGGTGACATCCGGGTTGCCTGGGTCGGCGCCCACATCCATCGTGTCGGCTCCGACGCCCGCGTCGAACGTCGCTGAATCCATTTGGTTTATGGCATCACCGGCGACGTCAGCGACGTCTTGAAGACCGGCATCTGTAGCTGTGTCGCTGGCGACCATGTCGGTCGTCACAACGTCCCTTGATTGCGGGATCTCCGGCTGTGGGCCGAGGTCTCCCGCCTGCGTGCACGGCGAACCGCTGGTACCCAGAGGGCACACCGGCTCCGAACCGCAGCCAGAACTTCCGAACAGTACGAACGATAGGACAACCCCGAGTCGGCTTACGGCCAACAGCCGCTGGCTTACGCCAAGTCGAGCAAGGGATGGTTGCAAGATCGTTCCAGTTGTCGAGTGTAAGAAGTCTAGTGGACCCAGAGCCTCTGCTCTAGGCCGCAACCGAGCGGAAAACTACGAGAACCGCGATCTCATGTCAATCTGTTTGGAGATCAGCTATAACCGCGCGCCATGCGGACTCGCTGGCATATCGGAGGGAGCGCGCTCGTCGTCGCGCTCGTCGTCGGGTTCGCCCTCCCGAGCACTGTAGCGGTCATGGAGTTGAGCCTGCCTGAGGCAGACGCTCTGGCTGCCGGTAGTCAGTTGGCTGCCGGCCTTTCCGCTGAAGGGGCGCTGAAGGGCCGCCTCAAAGAGGGGTTTCGAGGCGTCCCCAGGCACCCACGGGTGCGGGCTCTCAAGCGGCATCCAGCCATGGCTCGGTCCGTCGAGCCTCCCCTGCCGCGCTGGCTGACTGGGCTCGCCATAGCCAAGATCGGGCGAGGCGCTGATGCCTCCGAGTGGAACGATCTCGACCGCAGCCGGTTCGCTGCGGCCTTTGCCCTCGGCGTGGCGTTGGCGATGGTATTCGCCCTGGTCGCCCTGCTCGCTGTGACTCGCGGATCCAGGGCGGTCTCGACGAACAGAAGCCTCACGGCGTTGGCCTCAGGCGGACTGGCTGTGGTCGTCGCGCTGTCGCTGCCTGGCGTCGTGGAGGCTGGCACCGCGGCTGGATATGCCGCCACACTGGCGCTCGCCTCAGCGGCGCTTGTCTGGGGAACAGTCCATGCCGCGCGCGGTGGATCCGGCTTGTGGGCGGGGGGCGCCTGGGGGTTGTCCTTGGCGTGCCATCCCGGAGCGCTGTTCCTCATCGTGCCCGTCATGGCGGCGATCGCCATCGGGCGTCGGGCGCCGCAGGCCACCGGTCGCCCTGTTGGCAGCCCGGCTGAGCCGGCGCCAGGTCATCTCTCGCTGCCGACCGTAGCCCTCACCGCCCTCGGGGTGCCGTTGGTGGGTGCCCTCACTCTGGTCGCGCTCTGGCCGTCCTTGTGGAGCGAAACGACGACCGGGCTGGCGACCTGGTTGTCTGACCTCTATCGCGTGGTCGAGCCGAGCCAGGTTGTCGCCGGCTTCGGCTTCGGCCAGCTGGATAACAAACCCCCCAGCGGCTGGGCCGCGCTCGTCCAATTTGTCGGGTGGGTGCCGCTGCCGCTGCTCCTCGCCTGGTTTGTCGGCGTCATTGCTGCGGTGAAGAAGGGTGCCAACGGGCTATGGGCCCCCATCCTGATCGTCGTGACGATCCTCCTGGTGGGCGCCGGCGCCGGGGGGCTATTTGCGGGGCGGATGTCGCTCCTTCCCCTCCTGTGGCCGCCCGTCGCGCTGACCGCCGTCGTGGGGATCGGTGGGCTCATCGAGCTGCTCGTGTCTCTCCGGCCGAGCTTGCCTCGCGCCGCCGCAGGGATCGTCATCATCGCAGCCATCACGCTGACCAGCGCGGTGGTCACGGTGGGCGGGTTCTACCCGCTGGGCGGGCCCAACGGGTCGGACGCCCTACAACCGCTGCCCGTGGAGATGTTGGAGGCCATCGCGGAGGACACCCCTGAGGCGACCGTGGCTGTCGTCGGTGGTGGCGCCAGTTGGCGACGGACCATCGAGATCATGACGCTGCATGGTGGCTTGCAGATCAAGGCTCTGGATGACGCAAGCCAGGCCGATTGGGTCGTGATGGTCGATGAGCCGACGGTCGTGGCCGCGTCGCGAACCAACGTGTTCAAAGACCTGCCCCAGAGCGAGCCTGTATACAGAGGTAGCGCGGGTGGGCTGGGCTTCAAGGCATACCAACGATGACATCACACGCCAAAGCCGGGATCGAGGTCGAGATCAAGCTGGGGCTGCGACGCGCGGGCGATCTGCCCAGGTTGCTGGAGGCGTTGCCGAGCCCCCGCCACGTGTTGGTTCAGGCCAATCACTACTTCGACACCGCGCGCGGAGCTCTGAGCGCCGCGCGCATCATGCTCCGGGTCCGCGAAGAGCGGATCCAGGGCGCCACGACGGGGACCGCCGTGGCTGCGGCGAAGCGACGGAAGCGACGCCAGAGTCGCGCCCGCTTCGAGGCTGAGGAGATCGAACATGAGCTCTCCCCGGAGGTGTGGCAGGCGGTCGCAAAGGGCACGACCAACCTCGCCGAGCTCGACAACCCCGTCGTGAACTGGGTGCGCGCCGAGGTGGCACCCGTGGACACTCTGATGGTGCTCGGTGTCGTCCACAATGTGCGCACGGTGATCCCTTACGAGGGCTTCACCCTCGAGGTCGACCGCACCACCTTTCAGGACGGCACCGTCGACGTCGAAGTGGAGGTCGAGACGCTGGATGTGGATGGCGCGCGTGCCGTCGTCCAACGTGTAGCCACCGGCGCGGGAGTGCCTCTGTTCGAACAGACCAAGGGGAAACACAGGCGGTTCCGCGACCGGTTGGGCCACTGAGTCGCCCGAGGCCCTCGTTGTCTCCGTGATCGCCCGACCTTTCGGCTACGGCGCGAGGTCTTGGAACAGGTCACCGGGCCGGGTCCCAACCAGCTCCGCCAGGTACAACGCTTCCTCTTCGGTCATGCGGATTCGGCGCCGATACCCCAGCTGGGCATCCTCTATCCGAAGCTCCACCTCGTCATCTGGCACCTTCTCCAACGTCATCTGGCAGCGCCCCGCTGGCAGGGCAGCTCGTTGTTGGATCTCTTCGGCCAGCGTCCTC
>JAAZYN010000177.1 GCA_014239625.1 Myxococcales bacterium
CCGCTGGGGCCGGGGTACCTGCAGGCTTTGCGACCGGCGCTGGTGTGGCCTTGCAAGGAGTTGGATTGTCCGTAGGCGTGGTCGTGCCTGGCTTGGTCTGCGTGGACGCGACCTTGTTGGGTTGGTCGCTGCCTTTGTCACCGCGAAGCAACAGGAACGCGACCGCACCGCCGGCGAGCAGGAAGAAACCTAGCGCCAAGATGATCGGTAATTTGCTCTTCTTTTGGCTGACGATCGGCACGGAAACCGCGGCGAAGCCGGCCGACCCGGACATCCCACCTCCGCTGACCCCGCCCGCGCTCGCCCCGAAGGGGTCATCACTCTTCTCGTCACCGCTGCTATTGGCCACCGCGCGGATGTCGATGAGACCCGACGTCTCGGTGAGAATGGCCTCCTCTTGGCTCATCCCGGAGCGATCGTCTGGGCTACTCAACTCGTCGAGCGAAAACAGCACCGATGAGTCTCGACGACCATGGACACCGGCGGGCTCCTCGGTGGCATCCTCGACGTTGTCGAAGCTGAAGAGATCGTCTTCGTCGTCCGGCTCAGACGACGACGAGTCACTGGAGAACTCTTCGAACGGGTTGGATCCCAGATCCGGCTCCTCTGCGGAGGCAGCCACTTCGTCAAAGCCGGAGGTTCTGGCTTCCGCCTCGGCGGCGGCGAAGAGGCTCTCGGCGGGCTGATCCATCGCCGCCGTCGCGCTCTCCGCGCCCGCCGCGCCCGCCGCGCCCTCCGAGGCTCCCTCGTAGGCGGCGTGGGCAGCCATGATCGCGTCCTTGGACATATAGGCCGTGTCCGCCTCCTCCTCCTCCGCGTCCTCGCCGTCGCCGGCGCTGAGCAGATCAGATAGCTCCTCTATCTGATTGAGGTGCGTCCAGTTGGCCATGCCCTGCTTCCACACGTACGTGTCTGACGCGACCGCGCCAGCGGCCACCAGACCGCTCATCTCATCCTTGGAGACGGGGCCTTTCCGGTCGGTACCGACGGCGTAATACCATTGCTCTGCGGCACCGGCGCTGGCACCGGCGCTGGCGTCGGCGCTGGCGTCGGCATCTTCAGAATCGACGGCGATGCCTTTGACGGTCATCATCTCTGCGCAGTTTTTGCAGCGAATCTTGAAGGTGCGGCCCTCGCCGCGGACCTTTTCGTCCGGGATCGAGTACTTCGTTCCGCACGCTTGACAGGAGATTTTCATCGGCTTCCGTTGCGGTGGTTGGCGAATGGAGTTGCTGCTGAATGTCGCGGCCGTAATCGGTTCATTGTAGGCGGACGCTCCAGCGTCGGCAACCTGCGCGAATGATGGTGGCCAACCCTCCAGACGCGTCGACAACGGGATGGTAACAGCGGCCACCCGCCAATCGTCAACCGCGCGGCCGCAAGCGGTGCAATCTCCGCCGCAAACCAGCCCTCGCGAGAGGCGGTAGATCCCCGACCAGCGCGGCATGCACACGATCGACGCGAAGATGGCGCGCCGCAGCGGCCACGACCTCATCGATCTGAATCGTCTGCAGTCGCCGTACCCGTTCGGCGGCAGGTGGCAGGTCCGGGCGCAGCCAATCCTGCATCAGCCACGACGACCACGCCTCCGGGCTCTCCGTGGCCCGCGCCAAGGCCAGCGCGGCCCGCCGTTGCTGGCGCTCAAGCTCGTCGGCGGTGGGCGGCTCCAGGCTGAGGCTACCTACGACGTCGAAGATCCGGTCAATCAACGGGAGACACTTCGCGTGGCTCACCGCCGCGTCGATAGACAGCAACGTCAACTGATCGTGCACCGCGAGGCCAGCTCCCAGATCATAGGCCAGGCCTTCCTGATCGATGATCCGGTGGGGCAATCGTGCCGCCGATCCCCCGTCCAGGATACGGTAGGCCATGAACAGAGCCTCCCACTCACGATCTCGAGGATCGGGGAGCGACCACGTCAGCGCCAACTCTGTCTGACGCGCCTCATTGGTCAGGTAGGAGAGGGTCGGCCACTCGGTGAGGATAATTGGGCTCGGTGGGCGCTCCACCGCCGCACCCGACGCCAGCGCGGAGAAGCTTTGCCCGGCGGCATCGACGACTCGCGCATGATCGACGGGGCCCACCACCGTCAGCGCCATGTTGCCACCCACAAAGTGACCGTCGAGCCACGCGCGACAATCCTCGACTTCGAGCCCTCGCACCACTCGCGGACAGCCGCCTACGGGCAGCCCGAGCCCCACTGGCCCAAACAACTCGCGCTTGGACAGGTTGTCGATACTGACGTCGCGTCCGTCCGGGTCGAGATCGTCCTGAAGCTCCTCGAGCACGACGTCTCTCTCGGTCGCAAAGTCCGCAAAGGTGGGGGACGTGAGAAAACGTCCCAGCAGCCCGATCACCGTCGTCACGTCATCACCGAGACAGGTGGTCGAGAACTCCATGGACTCAGCCCCCGTCGACCCGTCGAGCCCTGCGCTGCACGCCTCGATCGCGGCGTTGAACGCGTAGGCCGTCGGGAAATCCTCACACCCGCGATACAGGGCGTGCTCGAGGAGGTGACTGACGCCGTTGTTGGCGGCGGTCTCGTATCGCGAACCGCACCGCACCGCGACGCCGACGCACACCGAGCGGTGATACGGCATCTCCGTGGTGATCACGGTGAGCCCCGACGGTAAGACCGATGTCTGCGAGAGGGTCAGCGGCCGGCTCATGCGCCTCCCAGCATCGTTGCGTTGCTGTGGCCGAGCTGATCGGTGGTCTCCTGGCCGTCCATCTCTGCGCTTTGCAGCGTGGATAGATAGTGTTGCAGGTCGTCGCCAGCGGTATGCGGCGCTGGAGCCCCGACCGGATAGAGCTGCTCAAAGGTCGCGCGGGCTTCAGTCTCGAGGTCGCGGCCCTGGGCCTCAGCGATGGCCGTTAGACCCCGGGCGACCTCCTGCGCCGACGGGCGCGCTTGAGCCCGGCGGGCCAGGCAACGCTCGATCCAGCGCGCCACGTCCGGGTCCAGATCGGGCGCGCGCTCGAGAATGGGGGGCACGACGGCCTGTTGGATGAGTCGCAGGCTCTCCATCGGCGAGGCAGCCTTGAACAGCCGAGTGCACGTGGCCAACTCATAGAGCGTGGCGCCCAGCGAGAATACGTCGCTGCGCCCATCGAGGCGGTCACTGGAGACCTGCTCCGGGCTCATGTAGGCGCGCTTACCCTTCAATATCCCGGTCGCGGTGTGGCAAGGGCTGCCATCGAACTTCGCGATCCCAAAGTCGATCAGCTTCAGCCGCCCGCCTCGCAGGAGCATCAGGTTATGCGGAGAGACGTCGCGGTGAATGATCCGGCGCGCGGTCGAGTGCACGTACGCGAGCGCATCCGCGGCCTGAGCCCCGACGGCGGCGACAAAGATCGCCGGTAAAAGTCCGCCGACGGCGATGGCTCGCCGGCGCAGCGAGGCCAGATCGACCCCGTCCAAGAACTCGTAAACGATAAACGGTGATGTGCTGCCGAGGGCCTGCCGACCGTCGACGAGGCGGAGGACCCGCGGATGATCCAGGACCGCCATCAGCTCGGCCTCAGCGCCAAACATGGTGACCATGTCTGGGTCGTCGGCGACTCCCGGCAACAAGCGCTTGACCGCCACGAACGAGCCGGCCGGAGACCTCGCCAGATATATCTCCGAGGAGCCCCCCAGCTTTATCCGACGGATGAGCGTGTAATCGCCGGTCACAGCAGGCTGCTTGGTTGGCGCGTCAGTCACAGCAATGATGGGAGTATAGCAGACAACCGAGGCCCGCTACATGCCCACATCTCGCAGAGCCTCCAGCGCTCGCCGCTGCTCAGAGCTGAGGCCAGAGGGGACCTCCACGACGAGCTCCACGAAGTGATCGCCCTGCCCTCCCTGGCCCAGACGCGCGATCCCTTTACGACGCAACCGAACCACGGTGCTCGGCTGGGTTCCCGAGGGGATCTCGACCTGCTCTTCGCCGTGCAGGGTGTCCACGTCGATCGTGGCTCCCAACGCAGCCTGGGTGAAGGTGACGACGTGGCGCGAGTGCACGTCCGCCCCCTCGCGAATGAACCGCTCGTGGGGCGCGACCTCTATAAAGACGTAGAGATCGCCGCGCTGGCCGTATACCCCGGCGGACTCGCCTTCGCCGGATAGCCGGAGCCGAACTCCACTGTCCACGCCTGCGGGGATCTTGACCAACACGTTGCGCTCTTCGAGGGTGACGCCGTCACCGCCGCAGTCATCGCACTTGTTGCTGATCCGGGTCCCCGCTCCGTGGCACAAGGGACACGGCGTCTGGACCATGAAGAAGCCCTGCTGACGCGTTATTCGGCCGCTGCCGCTACACGAGGCGCAGCGTTCGGCGGAGGTGCCAGGTTTGGCGCCATTGCCGGAGCACGTCCCGCAGACCTCGCGCCGATTGAAAGAGATCTCCTGCTCGGCCCCGAAGGCCGCCTCGTGGAAGGCTACCCGCATGTCGTAGCGGAGGTCCGCGCCGCGAGCCCGCCCGCGCCCTCGGCCAGACCGACGTCCGCCCCCGCCGAAGAGGTCGCCGAGGATGTCGTTGAAGGTGCTGAAGATGTCTTCAAAGCCGCTGAACCCAGCGCTGCCGCCCTGCTCGAGACCGGCGTGTCCAAGCCGGTCGTAGATGTGGCGCTTCTCCGGATCGGAGAGCACCTGGTAGGCCTCCGAGCACTGCTTGAACATCGACTCGGCTTCGGCGTCCCCCGGGTTTTTGTCCGGGTGGAATTTTACCGCAGCCTTACGGTACGCCTTTTTTATGGTGCTCGGGTCCGCGTCGGTCGCGACCCCGAGCAGTTCGTAGTAATCCTGCTTCGCCATGGTCGCGAACGTTTAATCGCGGAGCACTAGATAATCAAGCAGACAGTCGCCAAACGCGATAAGCGCTTGGACAGCGTTTGGGCGATCGATATAGTGCGCCGGCCTCAGCCCACCCCAATCCATAGACAGGAGCGCTCATGACGGTGGCCTACCAAGCCTTTACCGTGCCGCGCGTGGCTCGTGTCATGGTTCTCGGCACCTCTCTGCTGCTCTGGGGATGCCCTGACCAGACGAACCCGTCCGCGGACACCGGTGACGTCGCGAACACGGACAACTCACTCGACGACATGGGCGGCGACGCCGACGGCTCGCTCGACGATCTGGCCGGGGACACGGCCCCGCCCCAAGACGCCGCAGATACCCCGCAAGGGGACGGCCCAGGCGACGCTGACAACGATGGCCCCGCCCCCAGCGACGCGGGAGCTGACAACGGCGCAGAGGTCGCGACCGACACCTTGAGTGATGCCAGCGAGGTGCTCGATGATGGGGCCGACGGACACGACGCAGACGACCTCTCGGACGTCCCCCCGCCTGCTCCGGATGTTCCCGACGCCGAAGATGGGGCGGACACCGCGGAGGTGGACACGCCCGCTGACGCCGATGGAGGAGCCGACGCTGATGCAGGCTGCCTCACCGACGACCAATGCCAAGCGTGGAACACCAACCCTTGCGTGATCAGCACCTGCAACCACGACACCGCCACCTGCGAGGAGGCGCTCGTCGCAGACGGCGCGGCGTGCGAGGACGGAAACCTCTGCAGCACGGGCGAGACCTGCACCAACGGCTCCTGCGTAGGGGGGATCGCGGTCGTCTGCGACGACGACGGGGTGTGCACCGACGACCTGTGTAAGCCCGCGACAGGCTGTACGTTCACCTTCAACTTCGCCGGCTGCGAAGATGGAGACCCCTGCACGCTCGATGACAGCTGCGTGGGAGGCCAATGCACCTCGGGGGAGGCCAAGTGCGACGATGGCAACGGCTGCACCTTGGACCTGTGTGCTACCGACGGGACCTGCTCGTACCCACCAGACGACGGCGCTCCGTGCGACGATGGCAGCGACTGCACCGCGGGCGACGTGTGCGCCGGGGGGGCGTGCCAGGGCGGCGCCCAAGATGGCTGCGACGATGACAACCCTTGCACTGTGGGCACCTGCACACCGAGCGGCGGGACCTGCGACGTCACGATTCTATCCGGCGAACCCTGCGACGACGGCGACGCGTGCACGGTCGGCGACACCTGCGTCGCGACCGCCTGCACTGCGGGCGAGACGAACAGCTGCGAGGACGGCGACGACTGCACCGCGAGCGACTGTGTTCCGGCGACCGGGTGCTCATTTGCCGTCCTGAGCGACACCGCGTGCGATGATGGTGACGCCTGCACCACGGGGCTCATGTGCGACGCCGACGGCGACTGCGCCGGAGGAACCCCGACAGACTGTGACGACGGCAGCGTGTGCACCGCCGACAGCTGCGACTCGGCGGACGGCTGCGTGCACGACAACCTGACGGGCCCGTGCGTCGACGGGGACGCCTGCACGACCAACGAACAATGCGTCGATGGCGCGTGCGTTACCGAGGCCGTCGTCTGCGCCGACGAGAGCGTGTGCACCAACGACCAGTGCGATCCCCTCGTGGGGTGCTAGTTCGTAGACATCTCCCCCCAGTGCGACGACGGTGACCCCTGCACCGACAATGACTGTGATGACGTCGAGGGGTGCCAGAACCCGTTCAACATCGCCCCCTGTGACGACGGTGACCCATGCACCGACAACGACGCCTGTCTGGAAGGCTCGTGTGGCGGCGCAGGCTTGGACTGTGACGACGGGGACACGTGTACGCTCGACCTGTGCACCCTCGAGGAGGGCTGCGTGAACGCTCCCTTCAACGGCCCGTGCGACGATGGCGATCAGTGCACGGAGTCAGAGACCTGCGACGGTGATGGCGTCTGCGACGGTGGCTCGGCCGTGGAGCCCGATGACGGCGTCGACTGCACGCTGGACGCCTGCGACTCGAGCGTTGGCGTCACCAACACCCCGGACGATGGGGCGTGCGACACGGGTCTCGTCTGCGATGAGGCCGCCGGCTGCGTCTGGGGCGACGTGAAGCTGCTCATCGTGCGGGTGATGCTCGATCCGACGCCTGGCGATGATACGGTTGATGGCCAAGGCCAATGGTTCGCTGTCACCAACCTGGGCACCCTCGAGGCGGACCTCTCAACGCTTGCCGTGAGCAACGGAGCGGGGACGAAAGCCGACATCGGGTACCGAGACGGTAGCGATGCGGCCGTTGCGCTGGCCCCCGGCGCCACGG
>JAAZYN010000178.1 GCA_014239625.1 Myxococcales bacterium
GACGGCGCCGTCGCCGAAGTGCGCGGCGCCTTCATCGACGAGGCCGGCAACGAGAACCGATGCGACGGTGTGGACGCTGTCGCCGCTGGCATCCGACGAGCGGCCAAGCTGGTGGATATGCCCACGAGCGAGCTGAACACCGACGCGTTCGTGGAAGAGGCCTACGAGGTGGCTGAGCTCGTGGGGGCCGATATTGAGGTGATCGGGGCGGACCAACTGGAGCAGCGCGGTTTTGGCGGGCTGTGGGGCGTCGGCAAGGCCGCCGTGCACAAACCCGCCCTGGTGATCCTGTCCCACAAGCCCGCCGCAGCGACGGAGACCCTCGCGTGGGTAGGCAAGGGCATCGTGTACGACACCGGCGGCCTCTCCATCAAGGGTAAGACTCACATGCCCGGGATGAAGGGTGACATGGCCGGCGCCGCGGGGGTGCTGGGAGCCTTCCAGGCTGCGGTGCAGACGGGCGCCATAAAGGCCAACCTCTACGCGCTGCTGTGCCTCGCCGAAAACAGCGTCGCCGCCAACGCGACCCGACCCGATGACATCCTGTCGATGTACTCCGGAAAGACGGTGGAGGTGAACAACACCGACGCCGAGGGGCGCCTGGTCCTCGCCGACGGGGTCGCATACGCCGCCAAGCACTTGCAGCCCGACGTCATCGTGGACATGGCGACCCTGACCGGTGCGCAGCTCGTCGCCACCGGGCGGCGCCACGCGGGCTGCGTGTGCGATGACGACGCGCTGGAAGCCAGAGCGGTCGCCGCAGGGAGAGCCACCGGAGACCTGGTCCACCCCCTGCCCTACTGCCCCGAATTCTTCGACCGAGAGTTCAAGAGCGAGGTCGCCGACATGAAGAACTCGGTCAAGGATCGGATGAACGCGCCGAGCTCCTGCGCGGGCCAGTTCGTCGCCAACCATCTGCCGGCGGCGTACGCCGGCAAGTGGCTCCACCTCGACATCGCCGGCCCGTCGGACGCCGACGAGCGGGGGACCGGCTTCGGGGTGGCCCTGCTCGTTCAGCTGTTCGCCTCGTGAACCCGGTTGTGGCCGCAATGCTGGCGGCCATGGCCGCCAGCTCTCCCGGTGGCGACGGGTTCGAGCTGCCCCCTGTGGGGCGCATCGTGGCTCAGGTCGACGTTGACGACGGCCGAGCGGTGGAGCTCTACCTCGACCTGCCGGCGGCCTTCGTGAGAGAGGAGCTCGACGCGGCGTGGCTCGACACGATGAGCCACCACTGGACCCACGAGCTTCAGGCCGACACCACCGGCGACCGGGACCGCGGGCGACCCTGGGGCGTCACCGCGTTCGCCATCGACCCGGAGGACTCGGAGTCCGGCTGGAAGCCTATCACTGCGCTGCTCCCACCCATCGAGCCCGTGCATCCGCGGGGCTACGAGACGGCCTTGGGCGCCTCCCCTGGCCCCCCCCTGGTCAGCCTCGGGGCCGACATGCCCGGAAGCTCGGCGGGGCTGCTGAGCGGCAAGGTCGTCTACATCTCCCAGGCCCATGGCTTCTATTGGTCCGAGACCCTCGGGCGGTGGGCGGCGCAGCGCGGAAACACCAACGGCATCGTCGAAGATCTGGTCAACGCCGAAGCGATGAACCACTACCTCATGAACTACCTGCGCAACGCCGGCGCGACGGTGTTCACGATGCGCGAGGAGGACATGCAGACGGAGATGGTCATCGTCGACGCCGAGGTCGGCGGGGGGAGCTCCGCAGAAGGGGCCGGCGAATATTCCGAGACCGGCGCCTGGCTCGACTCCTCGCTGGCTGGATTCCAGGCCGGAGACGCCCCCTACCCGAGCGGCTTCAATCCTCACGCCTCCGGTTCGACGCGCTATGCCAACGCGACGACGTCACCTCAAGCCGACGCTGCGGCGACGTGGACGCCGAGTATCCCCAAGGACGGCTTCTACGCGGTCTACGTCTCTTACGCCGCGAGCCCCAACCGTGTGCCCGACGCGCACTACGTGGTCGCTCACGCCGGCGGCGACACGCACCTGCGGGTCAATCAGCAGCGTCATGGCAACACCTGGGTGCGGCTGGGACGGTTCTGGTTTGTCGCCGGCGATGACGAGGGGCAAGGCTCGGTGACCCTCCTCAACGACACCCTCGCGGGCACCGATCAGCAGGTCGTCAGCGGCGACGCCGTGCGCTTCGGTGGCGGGATGGGCGACATCGCGAGGCTGGGGACAGGCGCTGGCGCGGCGGACGCCCCCACCTCGCTGATGGCGCGCTGGCGAGAAGCCAGCCGCTACTACAGCCAGTTCATGGGTGCGCCGACGAGCGTCTACGACGCCAGCGGCGCCGACCACCACGACGACGTCGGCAACCGCTCACGCACCGCCGCCTGGCACAACGAGGCCGGCGAGCACGCCGTGTTCGTGTCGTGGCACACCAACGCCCCCAACCCTGCGCGAGGCACCAGCACTTACGTCTACGGCCCCAACCCTCCAGACGGTAGCCTGAACCCAACGGGGGTCGCCGGGAGTCTGGCGCTGGCCAACCTGCTACAGGACGAGATCGTCGGTGATGTCCGCGCCGCCTTCGACCCCGGTTGGGCGGACCGGGGAGTGAACTCGGCCTATTTTGGCGAGCTGAACCCCAGCAACAACCCGGAGATGCCCGCAGCGCTGATCGAAGCGGCCTTCCATGACACCCCTGCGGATGCGGACTACCTGGAGGAGCCCCGGTTCCGGCAGACCCTGGCCCGGGCGGTGTATCAGGCCGTCGCCAAATACTTCGCCCAGGCCGATGGCGTCGCTGCCGTCCTCCTCCCCGAGGCCCCCAATCGACTCCGCGTGACGAACGGGCCGGGGAGCGGCGAGGTGACGGTCCGCTGGGACGCGCCCTGGACCGATACGGTGGGCCTGGTCGGCGACGCGGCTTCCGGCTACCGCGTGCACATGAGCCTCGACGGGCGCGCGTTCGACAACGGGACGGAGGTGTCGGGGGGGGCGACGACGTTGGTCGTCTCCGGCTTGCAGGTCGGCGCGCCGGTCTTCTTCAAGGTCGTCGCGACCAACGCGGGCGGAGCCTCCATGCCCACGCCGACCATCCCGGCGGTGGTGACCTGCGACGGAGCCCAGGCCCCGGCGCTCGGGGTGATGGGGTTTTACCGGATGGACTCCGCGCTGCTGCCACGCGATGACCTGACCCCGTGGTCTCTGGGGGAGGTGAAGGCGTTGAGGTACTTCCAGGTGAACACCTACGACTACCTGGTCGAGCATGCGTGGGCGTTCGCGACCGCCGGGCTGGCGATGGACGGCGCCGAAGCCACCGCGGTCGAAGACGGCGCGCTGCCGCTCGATCCGTACCAGGCCGTGGTGTGGCAGCTGGGCGAAGAGTCCACCGCCGATGAGACGTTCTCGGAGGACGAGCAAGCGGTGGTTTCGGACTGGCTGGCCATGGGCGACAAGACGCTCATCGCGAGCGGCGCCGAGATCCTCTGGGACCTCGTGCACAAGGGCACGGCTGCCGACGCCCAGTTCGCGACGACCACATTCGGGGCGGGGTATGGCGCAGACGACGCGGACAGCTACGCCGTCGGGGGGGCTGGCGCCCTGGCCGACGTGCCGCCACTGACGATCTCTGACGGCAGCGACGGTCTCTACGGGACCTATGACGCGGAATTTCTGGACGTGTTGCTGCCCCAGGATGGGGCGCAAGGCGTGTTGACCTACGATGGGTTGGCCGCTGTCGCCGCGGCCTGGTTCGAGGGGGCCACCCACGACGCGCTCCTGATGGGCTTTCCTTTCGAGGCCGTCCGACCGGCCACGGCCCGGGCGGCATTGGCCCATGCCATCGTCGAGCTGGCAGGGCTGGCGGTCATCGGCTCGTGCATCCCGAGCGCTGCGGACCAGGGCCCCGAACCGCAACCCGAGAGCGCGCCGGAGGCCGCGCCGAGAGGCCCCTCGGACTCAGCCCCCGGGCCCGACACGATGGCCAGGGACTCCACCGTGGCTCCGCCCAGCGAGACCACCGGCTCGGTGAGGCCCGGTAACAGCACGGCCTCCGTAAGCGGCGGAGAGGGCTGCTCGGGCAGTAGACCTGCAGACGGCCTCGTTCCCATCGCGCTCTCGCTCGTCGCCGCCTTGCTATTGCTGATCGGGCGCCTGCGGTCCATCCGATCGCCAGCGCCGCCAGCCCGCACCAGCGCCACCACCTCATCGGAGCGGCCCCAACCTGCATGAACGACGCTGCGCGGGCGGCATCACGTTCACGCGACGATCTCCGTGCCGCCCCGCCGGAAACCGGACCTCATTCTGACAATAGACGCACATCGGCCCGTTGCGGTAATCTAGCATCAGAATGGTTGACGACTTCGGTATCTGCACGCAGCCCTCCCTCACCGCATGAGCACGCAGGACCAAGCCGAGGAGGCGGCGGCATCGGGCGAGACGTCGGAGACCTGGGATCTGGCGGTCATCGATGCGCTCTTGGTGGCCGGCTGGCTAGGCGTCGACGAGGTCCTCGAGGCTGTCGCCCAACCAGCCACCGACCAGCGCCCGCTGGAGCGACTGCTGGAAGCAAACCCAGTCCCAGCTGAAGCGATCCTGCGAGCCCAACAGAGCGCCCGCAGCTCCGTCGCGGTCCAAGCCACGCTGGAGACGCAGCCGCCGCACTGCCGGTCGAAGGTCAAGCTTCTCTCCAGGAGCCTGAGATCCAACCTGGGGCAAGCGCGGCCAGACCCCTGGCTCAAGCAACGCACCACCATGGATCTCGCCGAGGTGAGCGAAAAACCGATCCCTGACCTGGACACCGCGCGGGAGCGATACAAGACGACGCGCCTCCTCGGGACCGGTGGCACGAGTAAGGTCTGGGCGGCGCACGATAGAAAGCTCAACCGCACCGTGGCCATCAAGCGCCTGCTGAGCCTGGAGCTGGGTCCAGATCGGCTGGCTGTGGAGGCGCGGCTGACGGGGCGGCTGGACCACCCGAACATTCTCCCCGTCCACGACATGTTCCGGGATGAGCGAGGCGCCATCTGTTACGCGATGCGCATCGCGTCAGACCAGACCCTCGCTCAGTTCGCTTCGGGGGACGCACGGTATACGCCGAGGAGCGTCTGCGCGACGGTCCGCCAAGTGGCCCTGGCCGTTCAGTTCGCCCACGAAAATGGAGTGATTCATCGAGACATCAAGCCCGAAAACATTCTCATCGGCGCGTACGGCGAGATCTACCTGACCGATTGGGGGATGGCGCTGCTGTCGCCCACCCACCCGGAGTATGCCAAGGAGAATTACCCCGTGGGGCTGTTGGTCGGCACCCCCGCGTACATGGCACCCGAGCAGATCTCCGGCGATCCCGAGCTGTTGGATCCCCGCACGGACGTGTACGGCCTGGGAGCGACGCTGTACAGCGCGCTCGCTGGTGGACCGCCGCACCAGGCCAGATCGCTCTCGGAGCTTTTCGGGGCGGTGATTCACGACACGCCACCGCCGCCGTCGACGGTGTCACGTCGACACGCCGTGCCCCGAGAGCTGGACCTCATCTGTATGAAAGCGATGGCCAAGGACAAAGAGGAGCGATTCGCCGCCGCTCGCGACCTGGCTGACGCGCTGCAGAGCTTTTTGGATGGTGACCTCGAGCGCACGTGGCGGAGAAAAAGTGTCGAGACCGCGCTGGCCAATGCCAGGACGGCTCAATCGCACTATGAAGGGTTCAAGCGGCGCTTCGAGCAGCTCACCGCGGAGCGCAACCGACTGTTGAGTCTTGGCGTCGCCTCCGAGGCCGAAGAACGGGCGGAGCTCTGGGAGTTGGAGGCAGAGCTCGAAGAGGTGGAGATCAAGACCGAGACGGCCTTCGCGTCGACGACCGCGGCATACAATGACGCTATGCTCCACGACGCGCCGGGGGGTACGGCCACCACGGCCCTGGCCGAGCTCTACTGGGAACGGCTGCGAGACTCAGAGCGGAGCGGAGAGCTGGCGCGAGCCGCTTACTACCGCGGTCTGCTGCTCCGAACCGAGGGTGGGGCCGCCCTCTCGGCGCTGTCGAGCCGATGCCCGGTCATGCTGGCCCCGAGCCCGCCTTGCTCCATCACGATCTGGCAACACGAGGCGGAACGGCACGGCACGCACGCGACCAAGATTGTGACATTGGAGGCGCCACCCGAAGGCCCGGTAGAGCTCACGCGAGGCACCTACCTCTTCGAGTTCTCACGCCCAGGTCACGCTACGGTGCTGATGCACCGACGTATCGAGCGGGACACCACGACTTGCTTCCAGCTGACACTCCCTACGGAAGACGCGGTGCCGTCTGGTTTTGTCGCCATCGCCACAGCCTCCGAGCCCGACGCGGAGACCGACACCCTTCGCGTCTTCGCGATGCAGGTCGAGCCGGTCACCTGCGACGACTATCTGACCTTCGTCAACGCTCTCGATTCGGTCGACGGCGCGGAGGCGAGGGCCCGGCTGCCGCGATACGGCGGTCGCGAGTATTGGCAACGGAACGCCACCGGGCGCTTCGTGCTCCCTGCCTCAGACGAAGAGGGAGACCAGTGGTTGCCGCGCTGGCCCGTCTTCCTGGTCAGTCAGGGCGACGCCCACGCATACGCAGCCTGGCTGCGTGAGAGGGACGGACACGGGTACCGACTCCCAACCTCCGAGGAATGGTTACACGCCGCACAGGGAGGAGACCGGCGGCCGTATCCATGGGGACGCGCGTTCGATCCGACGCTGTGTCATATGCGAGGCAGTCGACCGGGAAAGCCACTGCCCGTCCCGGTTGGGTCGTGCCCAAGCGACACGTCGCCATACGGAATAAAGGACTGCGCGGGAAACATCGCGCAGTGGACGTCGACGGAAGTGTCAGAGCGGACCTACGCGGTCGAAGGCGCCGCGTTCAATTCACTCCCGGTCATGTGCCGATTGGAGCACTCGATGTCCGCGCCCGGAGACACTACCCTGGTTCACATCGGGTTTCGTCTTATGGTCGACCTGCAAATCCGCCGCGGCGGCACTCAAGGGCCTCAAGATTTGGCAGGCTGATACCGTTGTCTATGGGTACGCCACGAGACTGGAGCGGCAGCCCTTTGAACACCACAAGACGAACCGTGTTGTCGAAAT
>JAAZYN010000179.1 GCA_014239625.1 Myxococcales bacterium
GCGGGCTTGGCGCGCCCGTGAAACATCCGGACGAGCCTCACCTGTGGCGGGTCTCATCTCGGTTAGAGGTCGGTCGACGAGTCGGATCGGCGGACGCCCACTTCACTCGGCTGGCGTGGCGCGTTCACGCGACCTCCCTCTCTGAGCCCGCGGCGCTGCCCATTTTCTTCGCGAGCTGGTATGAATAGCTATCGGCGCTGAGCCGTCGCCCACTGTTTGCGTCAGAGAAAACGGAAGACCATCTTCTCACCCAGTCTATCGATCGCTTCGTGCAGCCACGTCGCCGTGTCGCCATCTGTGCCATCAACGGGCAGTCGACCACGGCCGGACCTGCGCATCTCCGGCATGCGTTGGTGTCGCCTGACGACGCGGAGACCGCGTGTGCTCATGGGTTTGGCGTGTGGTGCGACGCGCTGGTCGTTCCGGGCTCGGGCACGCGGGCTGGCGCCCCCTGCGGGGCTTGGGAGGTCAAGGAGCCGACGTGTCCATAACGGATGACGACCGACCGCTGTCGACTGACACCGCAGCATCAGAGGCCAGGCACGCAAGACTAGAGCCGAATTCGTTTCCCAAGACCTGCCCCATGTGCGGAACCGTCTTCGACGACGAGATCGAGTTCTTCGAGCGCACGCAGTCATTGCCTCATGTCACCAGCGATGTCCGCTCCGTGGAAGATGAGGAGATGGAGACGCAGATCTATCTCGAGATTTATCGCAACTGCAGCTGCGGAACGACGCTCATGGAGTTCTTTCGTTGCCGACGGGAAGCGACCGTCTCTCCCTACCGTAAGCGACTGTTGTTCGAGATCTTCCTCGACGCCATGGAGGCCAATGGTCGCAGTCGCAAAGACGCTCGGAGTCTGTTGTTGGAGTTCACAGAGATTATCGATCGGGAAGCGCGGGCTGAATCCGAGCTGGTCGATGACTCTTCCACGAACGTCTGAAGGCGTCGCCGCAGCGCATGCGTGACCCGCTCCACGCAGCCCGGATTCACGCGACTTCACGCGAGACCGAGGAGTCGGGGTGCTGACAAGCGCCGCGCGGACTGGCCCGTGGTGACGTGGTGTTCGGCGACCATCACGTCAGCCGATGGGAGGTCCCCGGTCAGCGTTGTGGATCCGATGGTGGCCGGGGCGGCATCAACAGTGAGGGCAAGCGCGATGATGCCTGGCGTCGCTCACCACTTATCGCCCCGGTCACCGGGACCCCGGCGACGTATGTTGCGACACCTTCGGCGGCGTGGCGTCGCCAGCGAGGTGAAGTGAGACGTCTGTGGTGCTTGCTGCGAACGCGTCGTCGTGGGTGATCAGCACCAACGCTCCAGGATAACGCGACAACGCCTGCTCTAGCCGTTCGACGGATGGGAGGTCGAGGTGATTGGTGGGTTCGTCCAACGCCAGCAACCACACCCGGCGGCCCAGGCCCAATGCGATGGCGAGCTTTCGGGCCTCTCCAGGGCTGACACTCACCCTCTGCTCCAAGATGACGTCGGGCGCGACCCCCAGGTCGGCCAAGATAGACAAGACCCGGCTTCGGACGTCCACCGGTAGGTTCATCAGCGCCTGTTGAAGCGCGAGCACCGACGACTCTGGGAGATGCTGAGGGATGTACATAACCCGCTCGTCAGGCAGCGTGCATTCCGCCAAGAGCGCCCCAAGGAGCGTGCTCTTACCGGCACCGTTTGGGCCACGGATACATAGGCGTGAGGATCTGGTGACGACGACGTGTAGCTCTGTCCCCACGACCCGCTCGCCCGCCCTGAGGGTTGGGCTGCTGTATGCGATCAGCCGCCGCCTCGGGGCCCGCTCGTAGTCCACGAAGAGGTCTCCACCGAGCTTTGGTTCGGGGAGGCGCGCCGCTGCTGTACGAGTCGCTTGTCGCGTCCGCAGCTCGTCGCTGCGGACGACCGCCAGCTGACGTCCGAATTTTGCCTCTGCCTTGCGGGCGCGCTCTTTGACGTTGAGGCTGGCCGCCTCCCGATCGCCCGCGTTTTTCATGCGCGCGCTGGCGCCGAGGCTTCGCCCCGCAGCCTCCAGGCGCCGACGCTGATCGGCGAGTTGGCGGCGCACCCGCCGTTGTTCCCGGCTGGATTGGGCGTAGGTCTCACGCAGGTGCTCCTCGTGCATGCGCCACGCCGATGACGCCTCGTCGTAGGAGCCTGGCCACAGCGCGGGGGAGCCACCCTGGACGCGCAGCGTCCTCTCCGTCAGCCGGTTCAAAAACGCGCGGTCATGGGACACGACCAGTCCGACCCCTCGGAAGCGCGTCAGCGCCACCAGCAGTCGCTCACGCTCCTTGGCGTCCAGATGATTGGTAGGCTCGTCGAGCAACAACACGTCCGGGCGCCTCCACAGGGCCGCTGCCAGTTGCCAGCGCTTGCGCTCGCCAGGCGACAAGGTCGCCCAGCGCGAGACCTCGTCGGGCTCCAAGCCCAGGCGCGCCCTATGTCGGCATGCGCTCGCGTCCCAGTCTCGAGCCAGGGCGACGACAGCCTCGGAACTGCGCTCGATGCGCTGACGGCACAAGACGACGGTCGCTGGGCCTGGCCCGCCATGCACACCGACCCGTCCGGCGTCGGGCTCCAGCTCGCCCGACACGAGGCGCAACAGCGTGGTCTTGCCGTGCCCATTGGGGCCGACGACGCCGGTCCATCCGCGGTTCAGGTGAAGCGTGAGGCCCTCGAAGAGGGTTCGCGAAGAGTCGGGAAATGCGAAGTCCACGCGGTCGATCCGCAGGGACAGAGAACTCGATATAGACATGACAGCTTTGGGGCCCGAGGAGCGGAGGGGCGGGTTTAAAAGCTGTCGTTCGTCATGGCTGGGTCTGCTGTCTATTTGCGGGAGTCTAGTGTTTAGGCACGCGGCGACCTCGAAACAAGCCCGTTGTGTTCAAGTCGGCGGCCGCCCCCACTGCGAGTCTCCACGCGCGCTCTATTTGGTGATCGCGTAGAGCCTTCCAGCTGGCCCGCCGAACCAGTACTTGGCTTTGGCGCCGGATCTCATGACCCGCGTCCCACCCTCCGACGCCCACCCCGACTTGCACGTCGAGCGGTGAAGGTGGGTGTAAGCGCGCATGCGCCCCTTGGCCGACACCGTGTAAATCCAACCGCCCGCTCCACCGAACAGCTGCTCGAAGTCGTCGGCGGGTGGGGTCATGTATCCCTTCAGCCACTTGGAGGCCCCCGCGCGGCTCAGGTCTCGGTAGCAGTAGAGGTCACCGTTGGTCTTCAGGGCATAGATGACGCCATCCTCACCGCCGGTCAGGTGCGTGAAGTCTCCGAAGCCCTCGGCGATCTTCTTGGGTCCTGCTACAGCCCCGGTCCCGTCCCTCGCGCTGTCGTTGAACCAGAACAGATCGCCGTTGTACTTGCCGCGCGCGTAGATCACCCCATCGGCGCCGCCGAACACTCTGTCGTACGCGTTGAACCCCGCGCCGATCTTCTTGGGGCCATCGCCCCAGCTCGCCCGTCCCCGACGGCTGGCGTCCCGATGCCACACGAGGTCACCGCTGGTGGTGACCCCGTAAATGATGCCCGCGTGTCCGCCGAAGACGTGGCTGAATGCGTGCCACCCGGTGCCGATCGTCTTGCCCCCCGAGACCCGCTTGTTGCGCATGACCTCTGGTGCTCGAGCGCCATGGCCGTACCACAGGAGTGTTCCGCCCGTCTGCGAGATCGGCGACGTCGGTGGCTCCGGGATCGGGGTGACGGCGATCGCGCCCTCGATGATGTCGCGGACCTTCGCCAGGGCCGGCGCGTGCCACAACACCTCGCGATGATGGACCGCGTGGGTGAAGTGACTCGACGGGGTCGGGGCGAGTTGGGCGCTGGCGTTTGTCACGACCGTGTCGCCCTGGCCGTGGGTGGTCGCCGCGTGCTGAGCGTTGTTGAAAAACACCTGGCTACCGCTCGACGTCTTGCTCAGTGTCCAGATGCTCCAGAACGCCCCGAGCACGTGGGTGGAGGTGCCACCGAAGGTCCCGTAGCGCACCCCGGGGGTGGGCTCTTCACCTCGTCGAACCTGTGCCGGTACTGCGTTGGCGGCCAGCTCACGCGCTCCCTGCAGCCGAGCGATCTTCAGCAGCGTCGTCCGGAACCGACCCAGCGCGCTCGACACTCGCGCCGCCCAGGAGTCCGGGATGACCCTGGAGATACCGCCTGTAAGCGCGTTGTAGTGTCCCTCGGGGTTCTGCCCGATGGCGGTGCCCTGGTGGGGCGTGTGCAGGGTGATCGCCCACTTGATGCGCCCTTTCAGGTTGCCGTGGTCCTTCAACAGGCGGCGGAGGATGAGCCCACCCCGGCCGTGGCCTACCAGCGCGATGGGGCCCTTGGTCTGGCTCGCCAGCTTCTTTAGCGCCCAGCGCGCGCTCTCGTAGGCCTTCGCGAAGACGTCTTCATTGAGGCAGCTGTCGGCGGGCGCCGCGCCGGCAGCCGACGGGATGCAGGGGCTCTGATTCCACGTCGCCACGCTCATCCTGGCGGTGCTTAGAGTGCCATACAGAGCATCGCCCGGGGGGCGCGGCGACAGCGCCAACTCGAACGCCGAGTCGATCGACGCGGTGGGCGCGCCCTTTCCCTTGGGATCGTAGGGGACCACGCTCACAGCCCACTGGCTGCGGGGATCGATGAAGGCCCGCTTGCTGGCCGCCAGACCGTGGATCATGAGCACCGCGGGACGACTGAGATCTGCGGTGAGCTGCTGCTCGTAGTGGTGGGTGGCCTCCCAGCCCGGTGGGCCGGAGGGCAGCGGTGCCTGGGCTCGGGTCGAACCGTGCGCCGCAGCGACGACGGCGGCCGCGGCGAGGGCAACAGTGAAGCCTGTCGTGGTTCGCACTATTGAACGTCCTTCGATGGTCGCCGTCGGATCCGCGGCGCCGACGCGCGAGACCTCGCGGCGGTCGGCTCGACGGTGGTCGGATACGATGTCACCAGCGCTCTTTGGCATGCCAATGCTCGTCGGCATCGCGCCTCCTTGGTATCGCTCGAAGTGCCATGAATCATGAGGGCTGGAACTTACCTCTCCTCGTCGCGTCGCGTCGCGTTCAGGTGATCACGCTGGCCAGCGCTCCTTGCGCGCCGCGCCTCCGCGGGCCTCTCGCCGCGCCATCGGAGCGCCGCCGTTTCACAGCACGGTCGCCGTCCCCATCTGGGCCGTGTTGAAGCCGTCGCCCACACCCGTCAGATCGATGTAGTTCCACGAGGCGCCGCCGTCGACGCTGGCCCGATACACGTAGGAGAAGGTCCCGGGGGTGGGCATGAAGAACGCCCCGCGGAACTCATTACCCGCGCCGATGTCGCTCTCGCAGAAGGCCGGAAACCACAGCCACGAACCATGAGCCCGCGGGTCGCTGGCCAGCTGACCGTACCCCACCTCGACGATGAGCTGCCCCGGCGGGAACTCACCGCTGGTCGGGCAGGCGCCGCCGGTGACGCCGTTCTCGGTGACACGGCCGAACACCGCCTGACTCCACGTGTCGCGGATGATCTGCACGGTCGCTGGGCGGTCCACGACCCCGGCCCCGATGACATCTCCGCCGCTGGCCGTGCTGGTCAGCCGGATGCCGTTGCTGAGGGTGTCGCTCCCGGCGTTGGTGACCACGACGTCCTTGAAGCCGGCGGTCGACGCGCCCAGGGTGCAGGTGAGCTCGGTCTTCGTGTTGGCGGTGACGGTGCAGGCGGTCCCGCCGACGGTCACCCCGGGGGACCCGTCGAAGTTATAACCGACGACCCTGATCGGCGTGCCGCCGCTGGCCGGTGCGTTGTCTGGATGCACCGCGACCACAGCGGGGGCCGTGGTGCTGTTGCAGTCGACGTTGGACGTGCCCGGCGTCCCGTCATCGGTGTTGGGGCCAAACTCGAACAGCGGCCCGTTGGGGTGCTGGCACCAGTTGGCGGCGGCGTTGTTGTTGGAATCATAATGATCCGGGTCCAGGTTGAGGGACTCTTGAACCGCCGACGGCCAGCCACCGCTCTCGTTGTATTCGAGCTGATCGATGGTGGTGGGAGCAGCGCCGTCGAACTCCAGGAAGATCTCGTCGTTGCTGTTGCCGAGCTGAAAGAAACCGTACTCATAGCTACAGGTGACCCCGCCGTTGTACTGGGGCTCGCCCGTTCGGCAGAGCGTCGCGAACCCGCGCGGCTCGACGACGACGTCGTCGTTGATGACGGTGATCTCCTGCTGGGCTCCGGCGTCGTCGCGCATCTCCCAGGTGCGCACGTTCACCGGCCGGTCGCCAGGGTTGTAGAGCTCTACCCACTCGAAGTTCTCGTCGGGCGTCTGCGACGAGTCGTAGAAGACCTCGGTGAAGACCACCGCCCCGGGCGCGATGACTCCTTCATCCGCCTTGCCGTCCGGGTCGCAGTCGTTGTCCTTACCGTCGCGGTACTCGGGAGCGCCGGGATACACCATCGGGTCGTTGTCGTCGCAGTCATCGCCGCCGCACAGGGGATCGGTGTCGAAGGCGCCGTCGCCGTCGACGTCCTTGTCGTCGGGCGCGCCCGAGCAGTCCTCGTCCAGCGCGTTGCCGCACACCTCGAACTGAAGCGGGTTGACGCCCACGTTGGCGTCGTTGCAGTCGTCGGCGGGGAGCGGGCCGCTGTACGTGCCCGCGCAGTCGACGTCCACGTGCCCGTCGACGTCGAGGTCCTTGTCGTCGATGCTCCCGTTGCAGTCGTTGTCGAGGTTGTCGCAGCTCTCGACGGTGCCAGGGTGGACACTCGGCTCGTCGTCGTTGCAGTCGTTGCCGCCACAGGCCGTGGCGATGAAGTTGTCGTTGTCGATGTCCAGGTTGTTGATGCTCCCGTCACAGTCATTGTCGACCGCGTCAGTGCACACCTCGACCTGCCCTGGGTTGACGCTCGCGTCGTCGTCGTTGCAGTCGGTGACGGGCAGCGTGCCCGGGTAGGCGACGCAGCTGTTGTCGATGTAGTCGTCGTCGTCGAGGTCCTTGTCGTCGATGACCCCGTTACAGTCGTTGTCGCGCGCGTCACCGCAGGTTTCGTTTGCGCCTGCGTAGGCGAGCGGGTTGAGGTCGTCGCAGTCGCTCCCACCGCACGGTAGTGGCGCTTGCCC
>JAAZYN010000017.1 GCA_014239625.1 Myxococcales bacterium
ACCATCCGGGCTCCAGCGTGCACTCTGCCGAGCAGCCATCGCCGGCGATGATGTTCCCGTCGTCGCACTCCTCGTCCCATGAGACCACCAGATCAGGGCACACGGCTGGTGGCGTCACCGTGCAGTCCACGTTGCAGCCGTCATTGGTCACGTTATTGCCGTCGTCGCACTCTTCGTCGGCGGCCTGGGCGCCATCACCGCACCAGGTGACGGAATCGCACGCCCCCGAGCACCCCGACAGGGCAGCCACGAAGAGCCCCGTGTCCAGCGACGCATCGACGGCGTCGCACACCACGATCTCCATCTGGTGGCTCACCCCAGACGCCAACGGCAACGCCGTCGTGAGCCGCGGGGAGCTGCCGCCGTACTCAGAGGCCGTCGCTGGCTCGACGATGACGTTGGTGCCCGCAAAAAAAGGCCCGCCAACGGTAAGCGGAGCGCCCGTTTCGTCGAGGCTGACGATGACGCCGTCGATCCGCACCAGGGCCCCATCATTGTACTGCCCGATGTACTCTGGGTACTCCTCGCTGCCGACGATGTAGCGAAAGCTGACGCCGTCAAAGCCCGCGGCCAGCTCGAAGGTGATCGTCAAGATCGCGGCGTCGTGCGTCTGCTCACCTGCCACCAACGCACAGATCGGGTCGTTTTCCGGCCCCGTGTTGTCGACCCCCGTGTCGGCAGCCACTGACGGCGGGGCAGCGTCAGCTGCAAACCCAGTGGTGCAGATGAGGCCGTCTTCGATCCCGAGCGGACCTTGAGTGAAGGTGCCACATGCCTCCGGGTCGCCGTTGAAGGTCGCACCGATGATGGTGACGCCCTCACTTCCGAGCAGCGACTCGGCCATGATGGTGGCGTCATCGGTGGGCGTCACCCCCAGCTGCGCGTAGCTCGGGCCAGCGGTAACGCACAGCGCGGTGAGCCAGACCAAGATCAAGACCAATGATGACAAACGTTTTAGGTGCATCGAATCCCTCGCATCACCCCACTCTAGCGTTTTCGTCTATATCGGCGCACGGCCCGACGGAGGGTCTTGGGCAATTTAGAGACCTTCGACACCGGCACGTAGTCCGCGACCCCGATGCTTAGAGCCTGTTGCATCGTGGCGAACTCGTCGTCGGGGCCCAGGACGATCACGGGGCGCCCGTCCAATTCCCAGGTCTCCAGCCCGGCCTCCACGCCGATCATCGCCTCCGCGGGGTCGGGGCGGAGGTCTACGACGATGGCGTGAAAGCGAGGCGCGAGCAGGCCAATGTCTTCCAGACGCTCCTCCTCCTCGACGTCCAGGCCGAAGGCCCGCATCACGGCGTTCGGAGACGACGAAAAGTCCGTCTGACAGGCACGCACGCTCAACACCCGCAGCTCCGCAGCGTCCGTCGCCGTGGCCGCTTTGGTCGCGACGTTACTGATGCCGAGGGTCTCCGCCCTCTCAGCCCGACTCATCTTCTTGATGCCTGGCTTCTGGATGAAGCGGTTGCCACCAGCCATCGCCTGGCCCAGGGCCAACCGCATCTCCGCCGCGGTCTGATAGCGGTCCTGTGGGAGCTTCGACAGGACCCTCAGACAGACCTCCTCGAGGCCGCTATGGACCGGCGTCTCAGGTGCACGATGGGAGGGCCGGCCAGGTTCGATGTACAGGTGCTTGACCAGCACTGCCAGGGGAGACGCGCCGGCGAAGGGGCGCTCGCCACAGAGCATCTCGTACATCATGATCCCAACGGAGTAGAGGTCACTGCGGCCGTCCAGCTCGGAGGCCTTCGCCTGCTCCGGCGACATGTATGCAGGCGTGCCCGCGACGTTGCCGTCGTCGGTCAGGCTCATGTCGGTCTCGGGCTCCATGACGCAGGCCAACCCAAAGTCGACGACCTTCACGTAGTCGCGATGCTCCTTGTCCGGCTCGACGCCGGCGCGAGGGTCGTCCAAGATCAGGACGTTCTCGGGCTTCAGGTCTCGATGTAGCAGCCCCTGATTGTGCGCGATCTCCAGCGCGTCCAGCAGCTGGACCAAGATGTCGACGATGCGCTCGCTCGGCAATGGACCGCTCAGCAGCACGTCGGACAAGGGGACGCCGTTGAGCATCTCCATGGCGATGAAGAGCTGGCCCTCCCACTCACCAAAATCGTGCACGACCACCGAGTGAGGATGCTGCAGCATCGACGCCGCCCGGGCTTCCCTCTTGAAGCGCCGCTTCATTCCTGGCTTCGACGCCGTATGGGCGTGGAGCACTTTAAGCGCGATCTCGCGATCAAGGCCGGCCTGCTTGGCCCGATAGACGCAACCCATGCCGCCTTTGCCGAGCAACTCGCGGACCTCGTAGCGGCCGGCCACGACCGACCCGAGCATGGGGTCAACGATGGGCGCCGCGTCGCCGAGCTGTAGGTCGAGGTCACTCATCCAGACCGTAGACCTCGACCGACGCGTCTCGCCCTGCCAACTCCACGACACCCAGCGAGACGACGTTGAAGTCGTCCTCGACGGCATGAGCCGTCTCCGCATCCATCAGCATCTGACCGGGTTTCGACAGCGACTCGAGACGCGCGGCGATGTTCACGGTGTCGCCGATGACCGTGTAATCCATTCTCCGCTCGCTGCCGATATTTCCCGCCAACACCGACCCGCTGGCGGCACCTACTCCGAGCTCCAGGGCGACACCACCCAGCTGTTTTTGCCACTTGGCGTTGCCGGCCTCGATCCACCGTAACAGCTCCTCTCCAGCGCTCACCGCCCTCAGGGCGTCATCTTCATGGCCTCGAGGCGCACCAAACACGGCCATCAGGCTGTCGCCCATGAACTTGTCGATGATGCCCCCGTGTTTGAACACGATCTCGGTGGCGATGGTGAACAGCTCGTTGAGGATGCTCACGAGGAAGGCGGGATCGTGGTGCTCGGTCAGCCGGGTGAACGAGACGACGTCCGCGAACATCACCGTCACCTGGCGCCGCTCGCCGCCCAGCGCCATGGAGTCGGGATCGGAGATGACCTGCTCCATGATCTCGTTGGAGAGGTACCGCGACAGGTCGTTTCGAACGCGGGCGTCCTCGACGATCTTCTCGCTGTATTCGGACAGATCTGACGCCATCGTGTTGAAAGCGGCGGCCATCTGGCCGACCTCGTCGCTGCTGCGCACATCGACGCGCACGTCGAAGTTGCCACCCGCCACCTGGCCGGCGGCCTCGCTCACCGCGACCACCGGCGCCGACGCTCTGCCGCCAAGGAACAACCCCAACAGCACGGCCAACAAGACCGCCGCCGCAGCGACCCCGCCAGCAGCGGTCAGCGCCGCGTCAACCGACGCGTAAACCACCGACGCGCGCTGCTCTGCGACCACCGCCCAGCGATACTGCGGGATCGAGACGAGCACTCCCAAGACCTCCTCGCCGCGCGCGTTGCGGTACTCGCCGGTGAAAGAGTAACTCCTCCGTAGGGCTTCGGGGGGCGTGTCGCCAACCACACCATAGTCTGCGCGGGACTCGCCGATCCGTGAGGCGTCATGAAAAGCGATGAGAGCGCGCGCTTGATCGACGACGAACAGCTGGTCGAGGGCGCCCTCGCCGTGTCGGTTCGACAGCTCGGCCAGCTCCGCGTTCAGCCGCGTGAGCTCGATGGGGGCCCATGCGTAAGCGTAGAGTCTGCGCGGCTCATCGGTGAAGACGGGGAACACGACTGGCAGAAAACGTCGGGAGCCCACCGCCTCCAAGGGCAGATAGACCCTGTTCTCAGCCTCCAGCGCGACGCGCGACGCGGCGTTGATGCTGGCCGGCGCCGACGGAGCTTCCCTGCCCTCCGCGCGCGCTGCCCAGACCTTGACGGCGGGATCCGAGGCGTCCAACGGCGGCAGATATAGCGCCAACGCGTGCACGTCCATGGATCCCAGGAGTTGGCCTCGCGCCGCTTGCTCGCGGACCGTCTTGTCTTGCGCTTGAGCGAAGATCTGAGCGGTCTTCAGAGCATCGGAGAGACCCTGCTGGACCACATCGTCGACACGGTTCATCGCCAGGTCTGCCGTCACGATATTGTAAGCGCGGGCGTCCTCCGCCAGGTCGCGGATATGGCCATCCACCAACAGCCAGGTAGCTCCGCCCAGCGGCAGCAGCGCGACGACGAGCATAGCCGTGGTCAGTTTCCAGCGAAGCTTCATTCAACCGGCCCCTGGAAGCCTTCGTCAAAGCTCAGGCCCCCACTCACCGGGCTGCGGCGAGACAAGGGCGCGTCAGTGAGCCCACCGACCACGAAGCCACCGAGCCGACAGCGATCCAGGGCCCAGGTCAGGCGACCGCCAAGGTCTAGCGTCAGCCACGGCTCCTGACCCCCGAGGGCGACCGTGCTGGCGCGCGCCTCCACGCTCAGGACCCGATTCGCGCCGGCCACCAAAGCCGAAATGACTTCCGCGCGTGGACTCTTCGGCTCGTTGTCCATCGTTGATGAAGATCCCTTGAAGGTCGAACTCGCCCCTCTCTACGTGCTCAGTGACGTTAGCGAAACCAACCTGGTTTGTTAAGAAGCGCCGGTATGAGGAGCACCTATTTTCGCGTTGGACGCCCAGACAGCAGCCCCGCAACCCCGGGCAAACCATGTGGTCGTACGCTAAGATGGAGCTGCCGTTTGCGATCGTGGCGGAGGGCTCCGCGCGCGCTGCCGGGCGCGCTCGGTATCGTGGTCCGCCCCGGCGGCGGAGGGCGGCCCCGGCGGCGGAGATCACCGCGCGCGGGGCCTCCATGGAGCTCAGTTGGGCAGCTGAGGGCCTCCCACGCGGCAGACCTCCGCCGGCGACACGCGCGACACCGGTCGGCCGCCCTGGCGCGGCGCCGCGAGGGGCGCGGCCACGACACAAAGAGCGTGGACGGCAGCCGACGGGCGCGCCGGGGGGCTCCCCCCTGCGAGGGGCGACAGGCGACCGCGATCATCGAGGCGCCCGAAGAACGCCGGCCACCTCCCCAACCGTCGGGGAGGAGACCAGGGCGCTGCTCAGTTGACACGCGGCGCCTCTGCACCGGGCAGTCATCGCCAGGGCGACCTCGTCGATTGCAGGACCGCGCGCCGGACCGCGCCCCCAAAGAAAAAGTGTAATCGTTCACAACCGTTGCCCCACCGCACAAGGTCGCGTACTGTCTGCGCCTCTGTCCCACGGCACAGGCCTGAATATGCTTCGCTCTTTTCATCTCGCCCTGATCGCGCTCGTCGCCACGCTTGTCGGTTGCCCCGACGCCCCACCGTCGACGGAGAGCGACGCTGCGCCGACCGCCGATGTGGACACGGAGGCCGATGGGGCGCCGAGTGACGTCGCGGATGGGGCGGACACCTCGGCGGACACCTCCGCGGACACCCCCGTGGAGACCGTCCAGGACGCTGGCCCCGCGCCGGTCCCGGTGGTGGACGCCGGAGAGGCCGTCGAGGGGGGCTTGCTGGTGTGGCCCGAGGCGCTCGAAGGCTCATTCGTCTATGGCCTGGGCACGCCTCCGTCGAGCAACCTGACGCGGTGGGGGTCGTCGGCAGCGGGGCTGTTCTCGATGCCAGCGGTTGTCGAGGTGGGCGACGGACTGTTGACGATTCGCGCACTCGACCGGGAGACCCTCCTCCCGGTGACCGGGCCCGCCGGCGCCATCGAGATCTACCGGGTGACCACTGAGCCTGACGGCCGCTACAAGATCGATCTGACCGAGCCGATCAAGAGCGTGGACGTCGTGATCTTCGGAGATTGCAGGTTCACGCTCCAAACGTACACGCTCGGCAGCGACGTCGCCTTCGCCGACAGCCTGATGACATGGTCCGCTGTGGAGACCTACCGTCGGCAGGACTGCCCCTGGGGCGGGAACTCGGAGACGACGGATACCCACGTCCACTTCCTGCGTCGAGCCGACGCCAACCCCGACTACGTGGCCAGGCAAGTCGCCGCCGAATCGCCCTTCGGCTTCTTCGTCGCTCAGACCCCCACCGAGGCGCTCATCACGCGCATGCCGCACGTCGCTCCGGGAGCCGAGGACGGGACCATCACCTACTACACCTCGCCGAACGTTCCGGCCGAGTACGAGGCTGCCATCGAAGCCTCCTTCGACGCGTGGAACGACGCCACAGAGGCCGCTATCGGGCAACGCCCCTTCGCGCTGGAGCCGGCCACCGCAGACATGCTCGCGTGGAACCCGCGTCATCGAATGGTGCTGTGGGACGCGGCGAGCCAAGGGTCGGGCGGAGCAGTGGCGCCGTTTATAGAAGACCCCTTCACCGGCGAGATGTTCGAGACCTATATCGTGCTGTGGATGGCCGAGCTGGACCCGCTCATCGACAGCTACCAGCAGTTTTTGACCCGCAACCCGACCATCGACCTCGGCGCTGCGGTGCCCCCTGGGCAGCTCCCCAGGGCGGACGCGTCTCCCCAACGCCAGCGCCCCGACCACACCTTGCCCCCCAACGCCCTGCAACCCCGAACGTATCCGATGCGGCCCCTGGGCATGGCCGAGATCTCCGCATACATGCAGGCGGCGCTGGCCGCCGATCTGTCCGACGAGGAGGTGGCCCAGATCGTGGTGACCGACTTCGTGGTCCACGAGATCGGGCACAACCTTGGGCTGCGCCACAACTTCATCGCCTCGGCCGATCGCGAGCACACGCCGGCCGAGACCAGCGCTTCGTCGACCATGGACTACGTGGTGGGGATGATCGCGCCGGGGCCCTACGACGTGGACGCCATTCGTCACGGTTATGGCAGCGGCGCGCAGGTCGACACGTACCTGTTCTGCAGCGACGAAGATGTCTTGGAGGTGGCGGGCTGCTTACGGTGGGACTTCGGCAGCCCGGCGCTGTGGACCAGCGAGCAGATGAGCGCCGCTGCAGCCGACATCGCGGTCACCGCAGAGTGGCAACAGGTCGAGGATGCCACGCAGCAGGAGAACTGGACGACCCACTTCCACACGTTGCGCCTGTTCGTGAACACCCCCTGGGAGGACTGGGACGAGCTGGCGCCCTTCGACACCTTCCAGTACATCTACGACCAGATCGCCTGCCCGGATGTCTGCGCGACGCACGACTGGTTCAGAGCGCAGTGGTCCAAGCGGCTGCTCGCGACCCAGCTATCGTACGCCGCCGGCTGGGGACCGAACGCTCCGGTGGTCACCATCGACTACCCGCTGCTCGACGATGCGCAGGTGGCGAGCCTGTACGATCTCCTCATGGAGCTGCTGCTGGACCCCAACATGAGCATCGAGTTCAAGACGGACGTGGTGGAGTTCATCCCCGAGAGTGGTTTTGCCGCTGCGACCACCCTGGTCGACGCGCTGCTCGCGGAGTTGGCGGCGTTGCCATCGCCATCGGCGGACGAGGAGACCCTCGAAGAGTTCCTGAACACCGCCAAAGCGACCCTGGACGCCGCTGGCAACTGACGCGGCATCGCCCGTGACATCAACCCCTTGACCGGCTGCGTCAGCGCAACATCGCGGAGATGATTCGAGGGTCCTGATTGTCCAGGTGGTCGTACCCGAGCCCCATCGAGCTGAGCAGCGTGGCGTGCACGTCTGGGGGCCGAAGAAGCTCGCCGCTGTCACTGACTCCCCCGGTCGCGAGGTCCACCGGGCGCACCGCGTAGGTGTCATCGGTGGTGCCCCCGATGACCTGGTTGCCCACGATCCCCGGGCCGGCGACCACGACCGCGTTGGCCAGGTGGTGATCGCGCCCACCGCGTCCATTGATTTTGGGCGTGCGGGCGAACTCCGAGGTGGCGATGATGGTCGTCCGGCTCCAGAACGGCTGCCCGTTGGCGTCGGTGTGACTCTTCAACCAGTCGATGAGCT
This sequence comes from Myxococcales bacterium, assembly GCA_014239625.1. Taxonomy (GTDB): domain Bacteria; phylum Myxococcota_A; class UBA9042; order PHBI01; family JAAZYN01; genus JAAZYN01. The sequence continues at coordinate 7,779 of JAAZYN010000017.1, forward strand.
TGGCCAGCGCGTCGAAGCCTTCACGCAAGGCCGTCGCGTGGTTCGAAGCGTAGGTGTCGGTGTGGTCGTCGATGCCGGTCGCGAGGCGGATCGAGACCACCTGGCTGACCCCGTGGGTGATCGCCTGGGCTGCGATGGCCGCCTGCCCCGCGGCGCTCGACAGCTCCTGACCAAACAGCATGGTGTTGCCGGTGTTGAGCGCGAAGTGCTCATAGACCTCACGGATCTCAGCGCTGGGTGTGGTCGTGAAGTCGAAATGACTGGCCAATGTTCCCGAGGCCAGCTCGGCCGCCTTGGCCCTGCTGTCGTTGAAGCTCTGGACGGCGTCGTCGCCGTTGAGGATCTGGTCCCAACAGCGCCCCGCGGCTGCATAGTCGTCCACCGCGGCGCGTGCCGTAGCGCTCAGGTCGGTCCCCAGCCGGTTGAGCACCAGCTGCATGTCGTCGGCCGAGTTGATCTGGAGCCCCGTGGCGAAGACCTCCAGCCCCTCGTTGTAGCTCTCCATCCCGACGACCAGATTGGGCACCGGCGTCGTGTTGCCCACCTCGCTGGCGGTCCAGGTGGTCAACGAGCTGCCGCTGGCCGCCAGCCCTCGCGGGAACTTACCCGTGAGAAGGTAGCGGCGCCCGACCTCGTGGGTCAGGGTGCCCATGTCGATGCCGCGCACGACGCAGAGATCCTCGTAGTGCTGAGCGAGATCTCCGATGGCCGGCCCGAAGATGATGTTCGAACCGTTCGGTTGGACCAGGCCCGAACCGTTCGCTGCGAGCACCGCCTGCACCGCGTCGTCGCGATGCTCCTCGTAGGCCGGGGTCACTCCGGAGTCGGCGCCGAAGGTCGTGTTGTCGCGGGGGTCGAGACAGCACAGCGTGTCCCATCCCCCCTCGAAGCTACAGAAGATGACGATGGGCATGGTGTCGACGGTCCACCCCGAGGCCCTCGCCGGTTGGACGAAGGCCGGCAGGAAGCGGGCCGCGGCCAGCGCGCCGCCAGCCAGGCCGACGCTGGAGAGGAAGAAGCGGCGAGAGGTCGGAGCCGGGCGGCGACTCTTGAAGACTGATGCGATGCGCGTGCGGTCGGACATGTCGTTCTCCGTGGCCTAGTAGAGGTGAAACGCAGGGCTGGTGAGCATGGCTACGCAAACCGCGTGCCAAGCCTCAGCAGGAGCCTCTACAGCGGCGACGGTGTCGTAGACGGTCTTCAGATCCGCGACCCCGCCGTCGTCCTCGTCAGCCAGCCGCTCGCCCAAAAACCGCAGCTTCAGGTAGCGCAGGTTGGCGTTCACTTCGTCGTCGCTGCTCGAGGCGTCGATGTTGGCGAAGCGCGTCAACGACCGGGCCTCGGCCGACGGGGCGGCGGTGTCGGCGGCGACCATCTGCGCACACACATCGCGTCCCATGTCGTCCATGAACTTCACGTACAGCGGCGTGGGCTCGGCGGTCTCTTGAAGCACCTCGACGTAGTCCGGCTCGCCGAGGGTTCGCCCAACCCCCCGGTCGCCCAACGCGTCGATGACGGCGCCGTCGCGGGTGATCCGCCAGGCGATTGGTGCGCCCGGACCCGCCGCGCCCGCGACCACCGGGATGGAGTTGCGCAGCTGGGACACCGTGAGGCGCTTGACCGAGGCGCTCCGAGGCGGGACCTCCAAGGACGGATGGTCGAGCGGATCCGCTTGGGCCGTCGACGTCGGCGTCAACTGGACGGCGGCGCCGTCGTCGCCCTGTTCGCACGCGGCGAGGGCCAGGGGACTCAAGACACAGGCGGCCAGGATGGTGACTGCAGCTCTCATTATCGAACCCTCCGGTATTGGGGCAGCGCGATGAGGTCTTTGACCAGCTGCCGGAAGTCGTCGTGAACTTGAAACTCGGCGGCGATGCTGCTGAGCAGGTCCAGCTCGTGGAGCGGGTCGGTGGGATCCAGGTTCATCTCGCGCCCCATCAACGCGCGGAACACGTTGCGGACGGCGGAGCTGTGGAAGAGCCCGCTGCCGATGGTCGACTCCGCCAGGCCTCCCGGCCCCGACGCGATGTTCGCGGCGATGCTCAGGTGCAACGCGTCGTCGATGTCGGCGTACTGCCACGGCAGCAACGTGCCCCGATTGGGCTCACCCTCCTCCATAACGTACAGGCGATTGCACGTCGGTCCCCAGCCGGCGCGCTGTTGGGGAGGGAGCGACTGGATGTCGTTGCAGATCTCTTGGGTCACGGGCAACGCCTCGTGATCGTACGGCGTGATGCCCGCCTCGATGAACTCTGCGAAGTGGGCCGCCAGCGGCTCGAGCACCTGATGACAGGTCGCGCAGACGCATCGGTTGGTGAGGTCGGTGGTGTCGTCCGAGCAACCCTCCGACGTGGCTCCGTCGGCGGGGACGAAATACTGGGACGTGAACACCGTCCGGAAACGGTTCGCCCGCGCCCGGTTGGTCTGGAACCGCAGCAGGAACGCGGGCAGCGTCTGCAGACCGGCGTGCAGCCCGGAGCGCTCGACCACGCGCCAGCTCTCGTCGTTCCAGTCCGGATCCTCGGCCAACGTCGCGTCACCCGGCCCGGGCGCGTTCCACGTCTTGCTGATGACGACCACCGGCGCCATGTACTTGCGCCAGAACTCGTAGCGTCCATTCACGTGCATGCGCTTGGAGGTGACGATCTCGCTGTAGGGACGCCCCCCGACGGTGGAGTCGTCCACCAGCCGGCCCAGCTGCTCGCGCAGCGTCGACCACACGTCGGTCTCGATGTTCTGCCCGTAGCAGCGCCGGAGGCTGGGTCCGCAGCCACACTTGGGGTCACCGACCATCTGCGGCGTGTCACAGTCGGCGAACTGGCCCTTGGGTGCGGTCTGAGCGTCGAAGGCGCACACCTTGATCTGAGTCCCCGGCGCCCAGTAGGGCTCGACCCACACCCAACCGTCCTGGTTGTAGGTCCCGCCACCGGGCATGCTCGCCAGCTTGGGGATCGGCGAGCCGTCGGGGTTGAACTCGACCTGCTCATAGTCGCCGCACACCTGGGTCCCGTTGCCTTGACGAAAGGCCTGCTTTTTCTGCTGGCCCAGGAGCGCGTACGTCTCACCGTTGGCCTGCTGAACGATGCGACCGTTGACCTCGGTCAACGCCACCCCGCTCAGGTTTGGCCACAGCAGGTCCTCGTGGAATCGACGAGACGCCCGCCGAAACTGCTCCGATCCCAACCAGTCATCGATGAGCGCGTCGGGCACAGAGTCCTCTTCGTCCAACGCGAGGTACTCGTCGTAGCTCGGCAGCTGATGGCGAAGGTCGAGGGACAGCCGCCTCAGCAAACGGTACTTGTCGAGCTCCTGGGCGGCGTAGCACTGAGCCTCCAGGCCGGCCGCCGCCTCGCCCTCTTGAGCAGACGCTGGGGTGGTGGCCAGGCTCGCGGCGACGAGGCCGACGAGACCGACGAGGGTGGCGGGCAGGCGCCTGGACGTGGGACTTCCGTTCATGGTCACTCCTCCGATGCTGGAGACATTGGGGCTCACGGCGTGGCTCCGGTGGCGAACCAGCTCACCACGGCGTCATATTCGTCGTCGTTCAGCTGAGGCATCTCCGCCGGGGGCATCAGGCCGGTGCCGATGCGCTCCAGGATCGGGTCGGCGATGGCCACGACCTGGGCGTAGTCGGTGAAGTCGCGCAGCGGCACACCGCTGGCACCCGAGATGTGACAGCTGTTGCACAGCCGCTCGAAGATGGGCGCGATGTCGACCTCGAAGCTCAGCGGAGCGCCGACCACTGGGGCGACCGCCGTCGCGTCGAATCCAGCGGCTACCAGATGGCCGCTGCCGTCGACGGCGGCCACCGTCACCTGCAGCCCCTGTGGCCACGTGACGGTGTCGCCGATGGTCGCCGCCGAGCCGCCGGCGGTCAGCTCGAGCACCCCCATGTCGGTCACCAGGAAGGCGCCCTGAGCGTCGTCGACGGCGAGACCGCGGGGCTCACCGGCGGCGGGATCACCGGCGAACACGGTCCACGCGCCATCCGTCGCCTGCCCGATGACGCCCTCACCGGTCAACGCCCAGAGCTGTGATGGCGCGCCCGCCAGGGCCGACACCGGCGCGGCTCCGTCGAGCCGCGACACGGCCATCCCCACGGGATCGATCACGTACAGACCGTCCTGGTCAGTGGCCACCAACAAGGCCGCGTCACTGGCTGCGACCATGAGCGGCCGCCCGCCGTCGGGGAGGTCGAAGTCCGAGCGCAGCCCCGCGGTGACCCTGACCAAGCCGCTGTCGGCGGCGATCCAGAGCTCTTCGGCCTCGCCCTGCCCGCGCACCGCCAGGCCACCGATGACCACATCCTGGAGGCTGGCGTTGACGGGGCTCGGCACGAGCACGCCGTAGGCGGTCGTGAACAGCCCCGACTCGGCGGCGACGAACGCCCCGCCCTGGGGCCGAGTGGCCATCGCGGTGACGGCGCCGGTGACCCAGGGCCCGGCCGGGTCCTCGGCGTATACGTCCATGACCGTGAGCTCAGTGCCGTTCCAGGTGAAGACTCCGTCGGCGGTGCCGACCAGCACAGCGCCGCCATCCGACGCCACCGTCACGATGGCCGCACCGGCGTCCAGCGTGGTCGCGTCGACCTGGCCATCGAAGCTCGCGGTCATCGCGGCGTTGTCCAGCTCGATGACCGGGCTCGACGCCAGCTCGCCCTGTTCACACGCGCTGAGACCCAGCACCAGCACCCACAAGAGAATCTGCGTCCGCATCATGACCTCCTACTCCTGACTTCCGCCGGCGGGCTTGCACACGCCAGCGTTGGGTTCACACACGAACTGGATGGGCAGCTCCGTCGGGCAGTCCGCGTCGACGGCGCAGCTAAAGGCGCAGTTGCCGAAGGTGTAAAGAAAACCGCGGAGGGCGCGAGAGGCTGGGGTATGCATGTAAACCTCCATCGTTGCATGCGTGGCTTGCAGCGACGTGCAGCAAAGGGTGTGCCAGGTCGATCGCCCCCAGTCCGCGTGGGTTGAGCGTTCAGTCAACGGTTGGCGACGGCTGGGCCAACCGTTGCCAACCGTTGCTCCGCTGGGGTACCAAGAGAGTATGCGTTCGGGACTCAACGTTGTCTTACTCATCGCCGTCGCGCTCGGGGGGCCGGTCCGCGCCAAAGCTCCTCCAACGCCCCAAGAGCAGGCCAAAAAGGCGCACAAAGAGGCGAAAAAAGCGCTGAGAACCAAGGACTTCGCTCGCGCCTACGAGCTGTTCGAGCGCGCCGACCAGCTGGTCCCCCACGCGCGGTACGTCGCAGAGATGGCGTGGGCGCGGTTCAAACAAAAACGGCTGTCGGACGCGCATCGGCTCGCCAAGCTGGCGGTCACGCGACCCGGGCTCGACGCCGACATCCAGACGCGCATCGAGAGCCTCGAAGAGGAGCTCGGGTCTGCCTGGTGGGAAGAGGCGGACGAAGCGGTGAGAGCCAAGGACTTCGACCGAGCCTACAAGCTGCTCGAGCGCGTCAACCAGCTGGTCCCCCACCCGCTGTACCTCACAAACATGGCGAAGGTACGCTACGAACAGGGCCGTCTGTCAGACGCGCATCGACTCTACGCGCTGGCGCTCACGAGGCCTGGGCTGGACGACCCCACCCGCGCCGCCACGCAGAGGGACATCAAGGACCTCGAAGGCCGACTCGCGTCGGCCTGGCTCGACCTGTCCGAGGTCCCGACGGCGCGGCGGCTGCAGCTCGACCAGCGGATGCTCGAGGACCGCAGCGAGATGTTCAAGATGACCCCGGGTCACCATCTCCTCTGTCTCCACCAGAAGAAGGGCCGGGTCGTGCGATGCGCGTGGCGAGAGTTCCAGGCCGGACGCCGCTACCGGGTACCGCTCAAACGCACGACCTCCGGCGCGATGCTGTGGGAGCCCCAGGAGACCATCGCCGAGCTTCGGATCCAGCAACGGGCGCTGCTGGTCGACCTCGCGCTGCTGCGGCGGCTGGAGGTCGACGTCGGCGTCTACACCGTCGAGGCGCAGACCAGCGGCGGCCTCGCGGAGACCTTCCAGGTCAAAGTGCTGGACGAAGCGGACGTCCCTCTGGCTCCCCGCATCGAGGGATGGCTGGGGCGAGAGAGCGCCAAGCTGTCCGCCATCGACCCCGTCCCGTGGGCCGTCACGGGCGCCGGGGTCGTGCTGACGGGGATCGCCGCTGGGCTGCTGCTCAGCTCAGCGGCCACGCGCGCTGACATCAACAACCCAAAGCTCGACGAGTTCAACATCTCGACGATGTCCCAACGAGAGGCCAGCCAGGACTGGGCCGCTTCCGTCGACATCACCACAGCCGGCTGGGTCACCCTCGGAGTCGGTGTCGCGGTGACCATCGGTGGGGCGGTGTGGGGCATCATCGACGTCCTCGACGCCGGTGAGCGCCGGGTCGTCGTGGCTCCGTCACGGTGCGGGATCGATGGCGGCTGTAGCGTGGTCGTCGGCGGGCGGTTTTGATGCAACGCAGCGTGTGGATGCTGACAGGGCTCTCCCTGGCGGGATGCGTCGCAGACTTCGATCCGCACGTCCAACATTTTCAATGCTCCGATGAATCCACCGACTGCCTGGACAAGTTTGTCTGCGGCACCTTGCCCGGCGCGGAGAGCGGCGGCGTCTGCCTGACATCAGAGCGCTTCGAGGCGCTCGACGGACACTATGTGGTGGACCAGTGGTTCCGCCGCATCTGGCAGCAGGACCTCCAAAAGCTGACCGACGTAGCGGAGACATCCGCGTTGGAGAAGGCGACGGCGACATGCGAGGGAGCCACAGAGGACGGCGACTATTCATGGCGCGTCCCGACCATCGACGAGCTGCGATCGTTGGTCTCCGAAGACTGTGCATCCGTCGCCGAGTTCGGCGACTGTGACGTCAGCGATCCAGAGTGTCTCACCACCGCCCCGGAGTGCCTCCACCCCGTCGGAGACAGAGCCTGTGGCCCCTGCGAAACGGGGTTGGAGCAGCAGTGCTTCATGGACGGCGCGTTCGGAGGCTGCCAAGCCAGCGGGTCGGTCATCAGCGCGTCGCTGGCGACCGACGTCGACAGTGGCGACACCGTTGGAGTGTGGCGGCTGGACTTCAAGCGGGGGCAGATCAAAGCGGGGAACCAAGGCTTTGGAAACCAGCCCCCGGGTGACAGCTGGGTGATGTGCGTGGCCGACATCCGGTGATCGCGCAGCGCTACTGTCCGCTCTGTGACGACCACGTCCAGGCCCCTGTCTGCCCCGAGCACGGGGTGCCGACGGTCGACCCGGCGGTGTTCGACGCCCCTCACGTCGATGACCTCGAGGGGCAGCTCTTCGCCAACAAGTACAGGATACATGAGACTATCGGTCGAGGCGGCATGGGGCGGGTGTATCGCGCGACAGAGCGAGCGATGAACCGTGAGGTGGCCCTCAAGACGCTCCTGGCGTCGCGCCTCACCGAACGGCACCACGTCCGCCGCTTCTACGCAGAGGCACGAGCCGCCAGCGCGCTGAGCTCGCCCCACGTGGTCCGGATCTACGACTTCGGCGTCGACGAGCGGCGGCGCGTCCCGTTCATCGCCATGGAGCTTTTACGCGGCCGCACTCTGCGCGCGACCATCAGCCACAGCGACGCCCTCCCGGTCGCTCAAGCCGTGACCGTGGGCACTCAGATCGCCCGCGCCCTCACGGACGCGGAGCGCGCGGGGATCGTCCACCGCGACCTCAAACCGGCCAACATCTTGTTGGTCGACGATCCGGTCGGAGGGCCCGACTTCGTCAAGGTCATGGACTTCGGCATCGCCAAGATCCTCGACGACGAGGCCTCCCTCACGGAGACCGGGACGGCGCTGGGGACCCTCGCGTACATGGCACCCGAGCAGATCCTCGGCGGCACCGTCGACACCAGGACCGACCTGTACGCGCTGGGGTGTGTGTTGCAGGCGATGCTGACCGGCAGCCCGCCCTTCGATCCGGCCGAGCGCGCTCGACTCATCGACCTGCATCTCCACGCCACGCCACCGCCGCTCCCATCCGTCGATGTCGGCGGGACGCCGCTGCCCGAGTCTCTGCGCCAGCTCGTCGCGTCGATGTTGTCCAAGGTGCCCGACCGTAGGCCGCCTCGGGCTCGGTCGGTGGCGCGGGTGCTGGATCTCCTGGTGCGAGACGAGGACGACAGCGATGAGCAGGCCACCGCCCTGCTGGTCTCTCTCGCCCGCAGAGCCCCCGAGGCGGCTCCCGCTGTGCAACGCGCGGTGAGCTCCGAACAGCTCCAGGCCCTGACCGGCACCATGGAGCTCCTCGATGACGCGTCAGGGTTCTCGGCGACGCCAGGGACGACGGCGGACTCCAGTGAACGCGTGGTGAGGTCGAGGGGCACGGCGGGGTTCGTCGCAGCCGCGGCGGTGGTCGCCATCGGCGCCGGGCTGGCGGCGTGGTCGTGGGGTACGAGCCCCGCCCCCGATGGCGAGCGCGGAGTAGCCGTCGCCGCGCCGCGAACACTGAACACAACGAACCAGGAGCCGGGACCGGACATCGCCGGGATGGCGATGGACGCGCTGCCGCTGGCGACCGACCTCCCGCGTGGCGAGCCAGGACC
>JAAZYN010000180.1 GCA_014239625.1 Myxococcales bacterium
GCCGATCATTGCCCTCGTCGTCGCGATGCCTTTCCACGCCGCAGCATCGGAGGTTAAGTGTGCGACACCGTTAAAGAAAGTCTACGCCATCGGGAGCTCGACGATGGGGATCTCCCTGGGCCCCATCTTGAAATCGCAGCTACGCGCCACCGGCGTCCGCGTGCGTGTGTGGGGAAAGGCCTCATCGGGTCTCGCGCGGCCCGACTTTCACGACTGGGTCAAGGAGGCCCCGGCGTTGATGAGGCGGCACCGACCCGACGCAGTGATCGTGTCGCTGGGTACCAACGACGGCCAGAACATCCGTGACGGGCGTCGCTGGTTTGGCTTCGGCAGCTCTCAATACAAGCGCATCTACAAGCGACGCGTCGACGCTCTGCTGCGGACTCTGGCCGGTCCCGGCAAACGCCGCCCAGTGGTCTGGCTCGGGCCGACGAGCCTCCCCGATCGGCGCGGGAGAGCGCGGATGAAGGTGGTGGCTGGGCTCATCAAACAGCGGATCTCGGCGTTCAACGCTGAGGGCGGCCACGTGAGCTTCGTCGACGGGGTGCGCCAGACCACCGACTCCCGATCCGGAAAGCTCCTTCGGACCGTCAGGGTACCCGGAAAAACGCGGCGCCACGCCGCGCGGGCTCGTGACAACATCCACATGACCAGGGTCGGCGTGCGCTGGCTCCTGGCCGAGCCGATTCTGCGTCGGCTACGGCCCTGCGTGGGTCGGCGAACCGCCAGCAGCAGGTGACGCCCCCCATCACGTAGCCGAAGGCGTGTTGAGGCACCCGGGATAGCCCGCACGTTTCACCGCACGTCGAGCCAAAGCAGGGAGCCCGATGCTGTTGGTAGGCGCCGCACGGACCAGGGGCCGGTGATGTCGCGTTCGAGACACGTCAAGCCAGCCGAGGCGAGGTCGCACGCGAGCGCGGTGAGTACGTCAGCGACTCTTCGACGGCGCGATCGTGTTGGGCATCTGATTGGGCATCTGGTTGGGTAAATTGAAGGGGGCGAGCCGGTTCGGCGTCTCGACCTTCTGGGGTTGGCCGCGCGATGTTGGCTCTCGTCCGCATTTGCGTTGGGCTCGGTCGTCCAACTTCCGGGCGTCGATCCCCGCTTTTAGTGCCGCCGCGCCAAACCGGACGACGCTCTGAAATCCCGACGACTTCGCGTACACCAGGGCGCGGTGCCGATCCTTCTCCACCAGCGCGCAAGCGACCTCTTTGTACACACGCTCGAAGTCTCTGCGGGTGCCTTTTCCCTTGAGCAGCCGCAGCAGCCGCGCAGAGGAGGTGGCCACAGAGGTGTCCTCGACCTCCGCGGCTTGGGCTCGCGCAAAGAGCGTCTTTGCGGTTGGGAGGTCTCCGGCGACGGCGGCGATCATCCCTTCGAAAAGGGCCGCTTCGGCCTGCACCGACAGGTTTCGCGATTCCCGCGCCTTCCTACAGCGCATGCGGGCATGTGCGTTATGACCCCAGAGCAGATAGAGGCGACACAGGTTCACGTGGGCGTGACCGAAGCTGGGGACCACCTTCGCCGCGTCGATGAATCGTTTTTCAATCGCGCGGTAAGCCGGCGACAAGGGTTTCGACAGCAAGCGTTTGACGCCCCGTCGGTTCGTCCTGAGCGCCTTCTGCCCATCCGCCCGCCGCCGCGCGTACTCTTCGAAGCGGGCCCGGTGGGCCAGCGCAAAGTCGTTAGAGCGCCCGTCGACGGTCGCGCGGATCAGCAGGTCCCCGTCGCGCCAGGTCTGGACCTTCATCTGCCCATCTTCGAGCGACCGGCTGTCGGCCTTGCGCCGCATGAACTGGCGGACCTTCGCGGGCAGATCCCGGGCGGTGCGCTTGAGCTCGACCGTCACCATGAACAGTCTTCCGTATAGGAAGCGCCACTCCACGACCAGGCGCCGACCGCGCTGGTCCACGTCGCTCACCTGCATGCGCACCCTCACGGTGCGCGGCTCGAGGTCGTCGAACTCAGCTCTCCGCGCGGTGGGGTGTTGGGCGAGCACGGTGGCTGGGCTCTGACCCCAGATGGCGTCGATGAACTCGCTGTCCTCTTTATTGCCCAGGGCGACCAGGTGCTTGACGCCGTTGATGTTGCGCGGAAGGTCCGACCACTTCTGGACGGTGCCTCTGGCGTAGTCGGCCGCCAGGCCCCCGGCGGCCGTCGTGGCGCCCCCCCTGGCGAGCCCCCCCCCGCTCCCGTTCCGGGCACGGTCCCGCCACACTCGAGGACTTCGAACATCAACGCGCGCCGCTGGGCTTCATGACGCGCCGCAAACCGCATGGCCTCGCAGCGTCTCAGCGCCGCCTCCAGAGCTGGCTGGACCTTCTCGGCGCAGGCCTCGTCGCCCGCATCAGCGCAGCCACAGCGGGCTCGGACGGCCTTGGTCAGGGCGTCCAGTGCGTCCTGGTGGGCCGAGGGGACCGAGCTCTCCACCCGCCCAGCCCCGGCGCCAGCGGCCGGCGCGCTCAGCTTGTCCTCGCATCCGGTCAGTCGATCCGCCGCGGCCCTCGCCCGATCGGCGTCTCGCCTGCTCAGCGAGACGTTGGAGTGGCCCGCTACCACTCTGGCGAGCTCGGCGCGAGTCGCCTCGAAGCAGGTCATGTCCGAGCAGTCACACGCTCTGGTCGCTAGTTTGTCGAGCTTGGCGATGAGCCCCGGGGTCCGCATGATGTCGCCCAGGGAGGTGACGCGGGGCGCCGTGCCCGCCGTCAGGCCTCCCATCGGGCGCGGTTCGGAGCGCTCGCCGCCGACCGGAGCGGTCGGCGTGTCGACTCCTATGGGCCGGGGAGCGTCGCTGGACCCACACCCCCCTGGCGCCAGCGCGAGCAGCGTCACCAATGGGTATGCGTGGAGGCGCGCCCTCAAGGCAACACAGAGCGCTCGTCTTTGGGGAGGTCGCCGACGGTCTGCACTCTGTCGTCGTCCTCGGGAGCCTCTGTCGTGTCATGCTCCTCGAGGTGCTTCCGCAGATGCTCGGTCTGAGTTTGCAGGAAGCTCTTGGGGATCGCGAAGTGGGCGAGATAGCTCTTCTCATACGGCAGGTCGAAACGCTGCTGGGTCTGATTGAGCGACCACATCCCGATCACGAGCATGAACGCGATGGCGAAACCACGGGCCGCGCCGCAGAAGGCCCCGCCGATGGCGTCGCCTGCGGTGCGCTCGACGGACGCATCGCGGGCTCCGATCTCCAGGGTCTTGACCCCGACCGTGCCCAGCCCCCAGAGCACCGCCAAACAGATGAAGAACCAATAGGTGGCCGCGTCCGCCGGGGCCAGCTCCGGTGACTTCCCGAGGTGGAAGATGGCCATCTCGCGGCCGACGAAATAGGCCATGACACCCGCCCCCGCCAGGACGGTCAGGCGGATCAGCTGGAACGCCGCGCCGGTCACATAGCCGAAGTAGCCCATCAACACGACGATGACGCCTGCACCGATATCGACGACCACGCCCCTATCTCTTCTTCGTCGGGGCGGGGCCCGCTACGGCCAGAGAGACGACGCTGTTGACGCTCAGCGCCGCCTTGGCGGTGTTGCTCCCCATGGTCATCTCGATGGCCACTTTCAGGGCTACCGACGAGCGACCCGTGGTCCCGAGCCGGTCGGTCGCGACGGTCAGCTTGGAGGTCCCCTGGCCGTCCGCGCTCAACAGGCGCGTCTTCAGGGTCGCCGGCATCCCCGGGAGCGTCACTCGCTGCGGAGCGGCCGACTGCTCGATGGCCACTCGAAGGGTGTGGATGCCCCGTTTCAGATCCCGGCTCACCAAGGTGTACCTCGCGCGTTGAACCAGCATGATCTCGTTGCTGCGGATGTGGTTCACGACCTTCCATGAGGCCCCATCCCCGACCGGGGCGTCGGGGAGCGGGGTCGCCGCCTGCGCGACCTGTTGGTCCAAAAGCAGCAGCATCGGCGCCAGCGCCGCTGGGACCTTGTCGCCGGTACGGGTATAGTTGAGCAGCCGTCCTCGGTCGTCGACGGTCGCGCTACCCTTGACGGCCTTGAGCGCGTCGAGCTTTTTGTTGATCGCCTCCAGGGTCTTGGCGGGGAGCCCTTTCGCGGGCGACAGGCGCGCGCTCTTTACCGAGACGGAACACCGCGCGGTGCCTTTACGGTCGACGCGCAGGACCTTGAGGTTCAGCTCGAAGACCACCGTCTGCGTGGGCAGCGCGCGGCCGCTCAGCGTGCTCTCAGAGGTGACCTTGACCGTCCAGGCGCTCCTCGCTCCCTTCGCTAACGCGTATCGGAGCGGCGCCTTGTCACCCGTGCCCGCCTCCAGCAGCTTGATCTCGGGTCCCTTGGGAACCTTCGCTTTGGCCAGGGCGGGTGGCGTGAAGAGCAGCGCGGCGGACATCGCTACGAGCGGGCAAAGTGAGAACCATCGGGCTGTCGGGCGCATCCTGCCTCCAATGACGGTGGCGCTACAGTACCAGCCCGATCTCTCTGCGGCTATGCCCTGGCAGGCGGTTGTCGCCGCGCGTTACTGAGCGAGCATGATCACCAGAGTGTTCAAGACGCGGAGATCGCCGGTGAGGACGTATCGTTCCATCGACGCGCCCACGGAGCCGCCACTCAGCTCAGCCGGTGGGTTCGACTCGTCCCACGTGGCCAAGGCCGATGGCGCGCCTGGCAGGTAGTCGAAAGGTACGGTGACGGTCACCTCGGCGGCGGGATCGATGGGGTGGCCGTGGGGGCCCCAGACGTATCCGATCAGGTCGGTGCCTCCGATCCGCACCACTTCGCGGGTGACGGTGATGGTCTGAGGCCCTCCCAAGGCCCCGGCGACGAAGCTCAGCACCAACTCTCCACCGAACCACGAGCAGGTGCCGCCCTGGTCGTCATACGTGCAGCTGTCGAAGGCTGTCGCCGGGTATTGAAAGCCAGCCGCGTCGTCGATGGGCCCCCCGTCGGCCGGGATCTCGAAGGGCCGCCCGTCGGTTACACCCAGCGCGTCGGAGCTGCTGCTGTCGCCGTCGGCGACGTCGATGGGGACGCACTGGGTCAGAACACACGCGATGGCGATCAGGGCGGATGTCGGTTTGAGGAGCCGAGTGCTCATGACGTGTTGCCTCACAGATTCGTTGGGACGTGCTGACCAGGTGAGCCTCGATACGGTACTGGAGACTCTCCCCTTGTCCAAGCAAGGCACGTGCCAACCAAAAATCAGCGCGAGCGCCTCTGCGAGGTTGATAAACGAGGGGCCAGCCCTCTAGATTCGAACGTGTATGGACGAACTCTACTCCTATCTCGTCGCCGATGCCGGCGAAGATGACACCGAACCCTCGGCGCTGCGCGCCCTCGAGGAGCGCGCGCGACGGCTGGTGGCGCAGCACTCCGACCAGGCGCTGGATGTCTGCTCGGGATGCGGCGCCGACCAATGGGCGCGGGACGGCTACGCCGAACGAAAGCGGGGCAGGGTGCAGGTGTTTCGCTGCAGGTCGTGCGGCAAAAAACGGGTGGGGCATGGGGACACGCCCTTCAAGCATCCGCTCTTTCCGCCGGCCGCGATGGTCCTGTCGGTGCTCCTCAAGCGCAACGGTTGGACCCTCAAGCGCATCAGCGGAGCGCTCGCGGTCGAGAACGCCGATGGCGGGTTGAGCAGCCCAAATCGCCAAACCGTAGGCCGTTGGATCAAGAAACTTGAGCCGGTCGTCGCGCAGACCGAAGCGCTAGAGCGTCCCGATGGGGGAGGCAGCCCGGATGAGCCCCCGGCGACGGCCGAAGCTCCCGAGGGCGCCTCCACGTCGGAGGTTCCGCAGCCTTCCGGTGCGGCGCCGGAGACGGTGATCGCCGAGCGCTTCTTGGTGGAGAGTCGCCTGGGCGACATCAGCGGACAAGCCGAGGGGGTGTACGTCGTCCGCGACCGTTGGCGGACGCCGCACGGCCAGGGCCAGCGGGTCGCCCTCAAGTTGCTGCGGGCCGGCGACGGGGACTCGGTGGGGCGAGAGTTCGGCTTGCGCGCGCGGCTCCGCCACCCAAACGTCGCGGCGGTCTACGACTACGGCGTGCTGGCGGATGGCCGGCACTGGTTCACCCAGGAGCTCGTCGAGGGCGACGACCTCTACGTCGCAGCGCGGGGGCGAGCTTTCGAGGAGATCCTGGAGTGGCTGGTAGGCGTGGTTCGCGGCTGCGCCTACCTGCACGGGCGCGGGATCATCCACCGGGACCTGAAGCCCGACAACATCTTGATCGACGGCGACGGCGTGCCGCGCATCGTCGACTTCGGCCTCTCCGTAACGCACGGCGTCAGTCACGCCCATGGGTCCTCCGGCAGCCTCGCCTATCTCGCCCCCGAAGCGCTCGACGGTATGCCGCCTACGCCGTCCTTCGACCTGTACGCGGTGGGGCGTACCTTCTACCACGTCCTGGCTCGAGCGCTCCCCCCCGAGGCGACGAGGGAGGCGCCCCTCCCCGCGCTCTCCGCGCAGCGCAACGATGTGCCGCGGTGGTTCGATGCCATCTTGGCGCAGCTCGCGGCCCCCGAACCGGCCGACCGGTTCAGCAACGCGCTGGCGGTCATCGACGCCGTCGTCGACCGATCCGGGCTCCGGTTCGCTCACGAGACCGAGGGGACCCTCGTCGGGAGAGTCCGCAGCACCGTCCTCGTGGAGCGCCAAGCCGCGCTGAGCATCCTCGAGGCGGCGTTCGACGGGGACTCGGTGGGATCGGGTGTGCTGCTTAGCGCCGCGTCTGGGCTCGGAAAGACGCGGTTACTGGAGGCCTTCCGGCGGCGTCGGCAGATGGCCGGCGGCGAGGTCGTGGATGGACCCCTCGGCACCATCGTCCGAGCTGTCGTGGCGCGTCTGGGCGAGGACCACCCGTTGGTGCGCCATCACGTCGACGTGGTCGAGCGCCTCATCGGTCGCGACACGAACCTGCCCATGCTCTCACCCCGCGACGGGATCATGCGCGATCGCGAAGCCGTCCTGCAGCTCATCGCCGCCGGTCACCGGGCGTCGACAGTGCTCGTGGTGGACGACTTCGAGCTCGTCGACGAGCCGACAGCGACTGTGTTGGATGCCCTGGTGGGCCCGGAGGCCAACAGAGTCGGGATGCCGAAGGTG
>JAAZYN010000181.1:0-3870 GCA_014239625.1 Myxococcales bacterium
GTATCACCTACCCCTCCTCGGTTTCGCTCGAACTCTGGTGAGAAATGCGGGCTAGGGCCACCGTCGTCGTCTTCGAGTCCAGGCCTCGCTTCCTGATCCTCGCAGGTCATCGCCTCAGTGTACTCATCGGACCATTGGTGGCCGGTGGCTCCGTGCGCGTCGTAGGGGTCGTGGACCGGACCGGACCGAAGGGTGGCGGTCCATGTCCTTTGGGGGGCGCGCTCCAGGGCCGGTGAGGAGACGCGCGATGGCCGCCCCGCGAGCGCTGCGCCGCGATCCCTTCGTCCTTCCCAGTCAAAATAGAACGTGTTTCAATTCGGCCATGGTGGATGAACGACTCCTCAGCTGGTCTGATCTGCGACGTGGGCTCGTAACCCTCGCCCAAAAGAGCCCGGCGCTGCTTCGAGCCAGCGTCAGCATGGCGTTGACCTCTGAGGACTCGCCGAAGTCTCTCGCCGGGGTGATCCAGGAGCACGCCCGCCGATGCGGTCAGCGGTCCGCCGTGAAGTCCGCTGACGGAGACCTCTCTTATGCTCAGCTCAACGGGCGCGCCAATCGGACGGCGCGACTCATGCGCCACCATGGGGTGGCCCCAGGCGACGTCGTGGCCGTGCTGATGAGCAATCGCCCCGAGCTCCTGGTGACCGTGCTCGCGTGTGCCAAGATCGGCGCCGTAGCGTCGATGATCAACGTGAATCAACGGCGGGACGCGCTCACCCACTCCTTGGCGTGTGCGCCCCCGGTCGCCGTCGTCGTCGGCGAAGAGCTGCTAGCGGCCTACCTCGACGTCGCCCTCGACAGGCCGCTGTTGGTGGTGCCGGACCCACGGCTCTCGGCCGCGAACGCCGACAGGCCTCCACGAGCCGTGGACGTGACCGGCGCGCGCCGGTCTTTTGCGAGCACCAACCTGGAGACATCTTCCTCGGTGTCGTTTGGCGACGCTCTCTTTTACGTCTTCACCTCGGGGACCACGGGCATGCCCAAAGCGTCGATCATGAGTCATCGACGCTGGATCGGTGCGGGACACCTGTTTGGTGACGTGTGCCTGGAGCTCGGCGCCGGCGACACCCTGTATTGCCCGCTCCCGCTCTACCACAATCAGGCGCTGACGACGTCTTGGGCGTCGGCGGTCATGACGTGCTCGGCGCTCGCTATCCGCCGCACCTTCAGCGCGTCCGAGTTCTGGAGCGACTGCCGGCGCTTCGGCGCCACGGCCGTGACCTATATCGGCGAGGTCGCTCGCTACCTGCTCGCGACACCTCCACGCCCACTGGACCGTGATCACCGAGTGACCCGCGCGGTGGGCGTCGGCATGCGGGCGGAGCTCTGGGGCCCGTTCAAGGAGCGCTTTGGGCTCGACGCTATCTATGAGTTCTACGGCGCCAGCGAACTCAACGTGGGGTTCTTCAACCTGTTGAACCTCGACAAGACCGTAGGCGTCTGCCCGGGGCCGTGGGCGCTGGTCGAGTTTGACGTCGTCACGGGCGAGCCCGTCCGTGATCCGCGCGGAAAGATGAGACGCCTCAAGGCACCTGGCTCGCAAGGGTTGCTCCTGACGGAGGTCACAAATCGATTCAAGTTCGAGGTCTACACCGACCAGGCGGCGACCGAGAAGAAGCTCTTCCGTGACGTCTTTGCGCGTGGCGATTGTTGGGTCAATAGCGGCGACGTGATGCGGCAGATTGGCTTCGGTCACCTTCAGTTCGTGGACCGGGTGGGTGACACCTTTCGGTGGAAAGGCGAGAACGTCGCGACCGGCGAGGTGGAGGCCGCCCTTAACGGTGTTGAGGGCGTCGCCGATTGCGCCGTATACGGGGTCGAGGTCCCGGGGCGCTCCGGTCGCGCGGGGATGGCCGCCATCGTCTGGCGGGGAGGCGAGCGACCTGACCTGATGCGGCTGAACGAGGCCTTGTCGCGAGCGTTGCCCGCCTACGCGGTGCCTGTGTTCGTGCGGGTAGTGGACGCTCTCGCGGTGACCGGAACCTTCAAGCACAAGAAGGTGGATCTGAAGCGCGAAGGCTTCTATCCGGGGGCGTCGGACGAGCCGGTCTTCGTGCGCGAGGGCGGCCTGTACGTACGACTGACCAAGGCGCGGTACGCTGCGATAGTGGCGGGGGAGGTCAGGCTGTGACCGACGCGCTGGCCGGCGAGATCGACGCGCAGGTGGCCAAGGCCCAGCTCGGGGCGGCGCAGTGGGCCTTGGCGCATCGTGGCGAGGTGGTCGCCGGCGGGACCATCGGCGCCGCCGACGACGCGCTGTTCGTGATGTATTCAGCGACCAAGGCGTTGATGGCTTCGCTGGTGTGGGTCCTCGTCCAAGACGGCCGGCTCGACGTCCAGGCGGCCGTCGCTCAATACGTGCCGGCCTTTGGTCATGAGCCTCTGTCGACCGTCCGGGTCGAGCAGCTGCTGACGCACACCGCGGGTTTCCCGAACGCCACCATGGATCCGCTGACGTGGGCGGACCCCCGGGTGCGGGCGGCCCAGCTCGTGGCGATCTCGCTCGAATGGCCGCCAGGCGCGCGCTTCTGCTATCACGCCTCTTCGAGCATGTGGGTCCTGGCCGAGGTCATCGAGGGTGCCACCGGCATGGACTATCGCGACGCGATGCGGCGGTGGGTGCTGACGCCTCTGGGCCTCGACGGGCAGCTCTTTTTGGGCTTACCCGAGAGGTACGACGACCGCGTCGCCACGGTGCGGCACGTGGGCGCGCCGCCAGCGCCCAAGCGGCTGGCCTCTCTGGGCATCAGCCTGAAGCTGGACACTCCAGAGTACCGACGGTACCTGGAGTCGTTCAACTCACGCGCCATGCGCGCCCGAGGTGTTCCCAGCGGCGGCGCGGTCGGAACCGCCGCGGGCATGGCTTTGTTTTATCAAGCGCTGCTGGGGTTTCGCCAGGGCGCTCCGTGGCGACGCGCTACCATCGATTGGGCCTTGGCACAACGCACCGGCGAGCTCGTCGACCCTATGACGGGAAAGCTCGCGCGGCGCGCTCTCGGCGTCATCGTCGCTGGCGACAGCGACAAGCACTTCCGCGGGTTCGGGGTGAGCTGCTCTGCCGCCACCTTCGGCCATCCAGGAGCTGGCGGCCAGGTGGCCTGGGCCGACCCCGAGCGTGACCTGTCGTTCGTGTTCTTGACCAGCGGGCTGGACCGGGATCCGATTCGGCAGGGCGTCCGGATGGTCCGTTTGTCGACGCTGGCGGCTTCCAGTGTGAACATAGGCGCCACATGAGTGTCTTGGATCCCATCATCAAACGGTGGCGTAACGCCATGGACAAGACGCTGGCCGAAGATCCGTTTCAGCACGACCCCGACTACACCGGGCGACTTCTCGAGTGGATGGAGCGCTGGTCGAACTACTTCGGGGCCGAGGTCCGCGGCATGGAGCGTATCCCGGCCAGCGGGCCGGTGATGCTGGTGGGAAACCACTCGGGCGGCATGGTGACGCCCGACACGTCCGCGCTGTACGTTCACTGGTATCGACAGTTCGGCATCGATCGGCCGCTGCTGGGGATGGGGTTCGACGCGGCCTTCTCGGTCCCCGTGCTGGGGCCCATCATGCGCAAGCTGGGGCAGCTCCCCGCGAGCCGGGAGACGGCGCGACGGGCGCTGTCCGCCAACGCTGGCTTGCTCGTGTACCCAGGAGGGTCGCGCGACGTGTTTCGACCCTACCGCGAGAGAAATCAGATCCAGATGCACGGCCGCAAGGGGTTCTTGAAGGTCGCTCGGGACACCGGCGCGCCGATCGTGCCGGTGGTCGGAACGGCCCCATCGACGCTATAGGACCAGTTGCTATCGGCGTCCATCTGCAGGACCACGGTGTGGGTGCCGCCGACGCCGTTTGTCTGCTCATTGCTGAGCTGTTGGA
>JAAZYN010000181.1:3880-7046 GCA_014239625.1 Myxococcales bacterium
CCGGGGGTCCCGCTCCCAGCGAAGATCACCATGCAGGTGCTCGAGCCAGTGGAGGTGGGCCCCGACGTGGACGCTGCATACGACCACATCACCGCCCGCATGCAGGTCGCGCTCGACGCGCTGGCCGAAGAGAACCCGCAGCCGCTGAGAAGTGGGCTGCAACGACACCTGGAGAGACTGTGGCAGTAGCGCTCGACCCCGAAGCTCGCAGTCCCCTCCCTCAGCCTCGACGCAAGCGCGCCCAGATGGCGGTGCAACAGCGCACAGGGACGGTCATCGACCGGATCCTCCTGTCGATTATGAAGCGGCAACAGGCGTCGCCCCGCCGTGGCGACTTCGAGCGCCTCTCGCACTCCATCACCCGGACGCATCAGCTCTATAGCGAGGCGGGATTGATCCGTGCGCCCTTCGAGTTTCACGCTGACCCGGGTGGGATCGCTGATGTGACGCTCCGGTCGCGCTGGTTTCCCGGCCTGCGTCACGAGGTGATGCGCTTCTCGAGCACCTATCGGCCACCCGCCGGGTGTGCGGCTGGCGCCGACTTCATGGCGCTCGAAAACAACGGCGTGGTGCACGCCTACGTCGCGCGTCACGGTGACCCTACGAGGCCTTGGCTGGTCTGCCTGCACGGGCTTGGCTGCGGCGAGCGGTGGATGGACTTCCCGGGCTTCAGGGTGTCGCATCTGCACCACACCCTCGGGCTGAATGTGGTGTGCCCCGTGTTGCCGTTGCATGGACCGCGGCGACCGCGGGGCGCGACACGCGGCGAGCTGATCAGCAAGGAGCTGCTGCAGACGCTTCACGGCGTGGGCCAGGCGGTGCACGACGTGCGTCGGATCATTCGCTGGATTCGAGACCAGGGCGGACGGCGGGTAGGGATCTATGGCTTGTCGCTAGGAGCCTACGTCGGGTCCGTGGTGGCTGGTTTGGAGCCGCTCGAGGTGGCGATGGTGGGGATACCACTGGTGGACATCCCAGACCTCTTCGAGAGCCACATGAGCCGTAAGATTAGGCGAATGTCCGACTACTACGGTCTCACCGGCGAGGCGCTGCGCGAGCTGTATGACCTGATCTCACCGTTGACCTTTCATCCGCGAGTGCCCCACGAGGGTCGGCTCATCTTCGCTGGTAGCGGTGACTCGGTGACCGGCCCTGCGCAAGCCAAGGCGCTCTGGGAGCATTGGGCCAGGCCCAGGCTGCAGTGGTACAGCGATGGCCACGTGGGCTTCTTCTGGTCCAAGGTGGTGCCCAGGTTCGTCGATGACAACCTGCGCGCACAGAACTTCGTCGCGCTCTGAGCAGGACGACAGCACCGATGTCGACGGACCGAATGGGAGGCATCGACGCTACGTTTCTGTACTCGGAGACGGCCACGACGATGATGCACACGATCAAGATCGTGGTCATCGAGCCGCCTCCGGACGCCGCAGAGGCGCGCGAAGACCGCGTGGAGCGGTTGCGGCGTGAGCTGTCGGCTCGCCTTCACCTCCTGCCTCGTTTTCGCCAGCGCGTCGTGGAAGTGCCTCTGGGCTTTCACCACCCCGTGTGGGTCGACGATCCGGCCTTCGACCTCGAGCAGCACCTGCACGTGCGCACCGCCGCAGCTCCGGGCGGGCCTCGGGCGCTGGATGCTGTGGTGGCCGACATCGCGGCCTCGCCCCTGGACAGACATCGGCCTCTCTGGGAGATCTGGGTCGTCGACGGGTTGTTGCGAGGGCGTGTCGCGTACGTGACCAAGCTCCACCACGCCGTCGCCGATGGGGTCGCCTCAGCCGGGATGCTGGCCGCGGTGATGAGCCCTGACCCGGAGGCCCCTCGGCCCGAGAGTCCGCCCGCGGTGACGTCGCCGGGCTTGCCCAGCGCCGGTCGGCTCATCCTCGGCGCGCTCCGCGACCAGGCAGGGCGACTACGACGCTTGCCGCGGCTGCTCGCCCACACGGCCAGCGCGGGGCTGCGCGTGCGTCAGCGGATCCGGCGGCTTCCGGATCTACCCCGACCTTTTTCGAGCGAGCGGACCCGTTTCAACAGGGCGTTGACCGCGGGTCGGACCTTCGCGACGACCCGGCTACCGCTCAACGATCTCAAGGAGGCCAAAGAGCGCTTCGGCGTGAGCCTCAACGATGTGCTGTTGGCCGTCGTGGGCGAGGCCGTGAGGCTCTTTTTGGATAGCGTCGGCGAGGCCCCCAAGCGTTCTCTGTTGGCGTCGGTGCCGGTGGGCGAGGGCAGCTTCAACCGGATGACCGGCAATCAGCTGTCCCATCTCATCACGACCCTGGCGACCGACGGCGCGACGCTCGCCGAGCGTATCGCGCGGGTCCACAAGGGGAGTGAGGCCGCCAAGGCGGCTCATGACGCGCTCGGCAGCGGTGTGATGCAACGTTGGGCGGAGTTCACTCCGCCGGGCCCCTACCATTGGGGCTACCGCGCGTACGCCAACTTGGCCCTGGCGGATGTGCTGACGCCTCCTACGAACCTCATCGTGTCAAACGTTCGCGGGCCGGCCGGTGAGCTCTTCGTCGGAGGCGCGCGGCTCGTCGAGCTCTACTCTGTCGGGCCATTGCTCGAGGGGCTGGGGCTCAACATCACGGCCTGGAGCTGCGGCGACTGGCTCGGGGTCGCGGTGCTCGCTGATCGCGCGGCCTTGCCGGGGGCTGCAGCCCTCACTGAGCGTATGCACGCCGCGTTGCACGCGGTGGTGGCGGCCGCAAGGCGCCTATAGGAGGCCAGGCTGCGGTACGCTTCGCGTGTCGTAGCCCCTCGAAGCCCGGCTCGTCGCTCCGGGGCGAGTCCGGATGATCGCATTCGCCCCCCAAACCCCCGCTGGGGGGGCTTCCTGGCCGCTGCGCGGCGCCCGCTCCGCTCCGTGCTCGTCGACGACTTCAGTCGCCCCCCAAACCCCCCGCTGGGGGGCTTCCTGGCCGCTGCGCGGCGCCCGCTCCGCTCCGTGCTCGTCCGCTCGCAAGCTCGCTCCCTGCGCTGTCGCTCCGGGGCGTCCGACGGGGTCGGACTGCGGATCAACGCGCGGCCTGGGTCGCCCAACGACGCGATTATTTCAGTCGCCCCCCAACCCCCCCGCTGGGGGGCTTCCTGGCCGCTGCGCGGCGCCCGCTCCGCTCCGTGCTCGTCCGCTCGCAAGCTCGCTCCCTGCGCTGTCGCTCCGGGGCGT
>JAAZYN010000182.1 GCA_014239625.1 Myxococcales bacterium
ACACGGCGCTCATCGCACGCGCGAGAGCGGTCATCGCGGCGGCGCCCGCTGCGGTTCCTATCGCGGTGGGCGCAGGCACCATCAACGACGTCGTGAAGAAGGCGACCGCGGAGCTCCGCCGAAATTACGTCGCGGTGCCGACGGCTGCCAGCATGAACGGCTACACGTCGTCCATCGCCGCAGTCCTCGCCGACGGCGTCAAGCGCACGGTCCCGGCGCAGCAACCGATCGCCATCTACGCTCCACTCGACGTCATCGCCGCGGCCCCCGCCCACCTGAACCGGGCGGGGTTCGGCGATCTCTTGAGCAAACCCTTCAGCAACGCGGACTGGCTGCTCAGCCACCATGTCCGAGGCGTGCCCTACGATGCCGCCCCTGCCGCGCTACTGGATGAGGCCTACAATGCGCTGCTGGATCGCGCTGCCGACGTCTCGGTTGGCGGCGCCACAGGTATCCGAGTGCTCACCGAGACCCTGCTCCTGAGCGGCTTCTCGATGGCCCTCGCGGGCACCTCGGCGCCCGCCTCCGGGGGAGAGCATCTGGTGAGCCACTATTGGGACATGGAGCAGCACTGCCAAGGGCAGGAGCTGTTGGCATTGCACGGGACCCAGGTCGGCATCGCCACGCGGCTGTCGGCCATGCTCTACGAGCGCCTGCTGGCGCTCGTGACGGATGATCTGGATCCAGACGGGGCGGCCAGGCGGCGGCCCGACGACACCTGGCTGAGGGCGCTGCCGCAGCTGCACCCGGCCCTGACCCCGGCGGTGTGCGACGAGGTGACCGAGCAGCTACGGGACAAGCAACGCCATGGGGCAGCCCTCGCCGAAGAGCTCGAGCGGCTGCGCGAGGTCTGGCCAGACCTCGCACCGCAGCTTCGCGCGAGCACCCTCAGCAGCGCCCGTATCACCTCCGCGCTGCGGGACGCTGGCTGCATCGACCGGGCCAGCGGGATCGGCGTGGACCGACCTCGGCTGGTTCGAACGCTGCGGGTCTGCCGTCACATTCGCAGCCGCTATGTGGGGCTGGACCTGATGGACGACCTCGGGCGTCTGGACGGCTGGGCGTCGGAGGTCGCAGCCGAAAGCGAGGGCGACGCCACATGAGCGCCGACCGCACCCTCATCACCGGCGGCGCCGGCTTCATCGGCTCCAACGTTGTGCGCATGCTGTTGGAGCGTGGCGAGAAGGTCACCGTGCTCGATGACCTGTCGACGGGAAGCGCGTCGAACCTCGAAGGCCTGGAGGGGGATCTGCGCTTTGTGCGCGGCTCGATTCTCGACCCGCCAGCGCTGTCGAGAGCGCTCGATGATGCCCGCTACGTGATCCACCTGGCGGCTCAGGTCAGCGTGCCGCGCTCCATGGACGATCCGCTCGGCACCCACGAGACGAACGCCACGGGCACCCTGCGCGTGTACGAGATGGCGCGCTCGGTGGGCGTCGATCGCGTGGTGTTGGCGGCGACCTGCGCCATCTACGGTGACGACCCCTCGCTGCCAAAGACCGAAGGCTCGCCACTGGCGGCCCAGAGCCCATACGCCGTGAGCAAGTATGTGGGCGAGCAGTACGGGCGAGCCTACACCCACGAGCTGGGACTCGAGGTGGTCTCGCTACGCTTCTTCAACGTCTTCGGCCCTCGCCAGGATCCGTCGGGGGGCTACGCCGCGGTCATCCCCATCTTCATCGCCATGGCGCTGGACGGTAAGACCCTCACGGTTCACGGCGACGGCGAGCAGACACGCGACTTCGTCTTCGTCGACAACGTCGCGGCCGCGTGCATCGCGGCACGCACGGCCCGGGGCTGCGCGGGCGAGGTGTTCAACATCGGCACCGGGGTGCAGACGAGCCTCAATGATCTGATCGCCGGCATCGAGGGCGCGCTGGGGCACGCGGTGGATCGGCGGCACGGGCCCGAGCGCGTCGGCGACGTGCGCCATTCCGTGGCCAGCATTGTGGCGGCGAGTGAGCGTCTGGGGTATGTCGCGAGCGTGGATCTGGAGGCCGGACTGGCTCGCACGGTAGACTATTATCGACAGAGCAGGAGCAGCTGACCATGAGCTTGATGAGCATGACTGGCTTTGGTTCGTCGACCTTCTCCGTGGACGGGCAGGCCTATCGCGTCGATGTGAAGGCGGTGAATCATCGCAACCTGAACGTCCGCCTCAAAATGGGCAACGAGTTCAGTCACGCCGAGCCGGTCGTGAAGAGGTTGGTCAAAGACCGGCTCAAGCGAGGCGCCGTCGACGTGTTGGTGACGCGTGACGGCACCGATGAGAGCGATGTCGAGGTCACCATCGACCGGCCAGGTTTGGCGGCCATGCTCAGCGCGCTCTAGGCGGTGGCCGAGGAGGTGGGGGCCCCGGCCCCGACCCTGGACATCGCCCTCAAGTATGGAGATTTCCTGGACGTGCGGCGCAAAAGGTCGACACCGCAAGCGCTCGGCGACGGGCTCCTCGAGGCGCTCAGCGAAGCGCTCACGGCCCTTCGGGTGATGCGCGAGCGAGAAGCCCAAGAGCTCGTCGCGGACATCATGGGCCGGCTGCAACGCCTCGACGGATACCTCGATCAGGTCGAGACGATGGCCCCGCAGGTCTACGAGGCCTACGGCGCGCGCCTTCAGAGGCGGCTCGCGGAGGCGGCCGGACGCAACGGCCTCGAGATCGACGCGGGCCGCCTGGCCGTCGAGCTGGTGATCTGGAGCGACAAGAGCGACGTGACCGAGGAGCTGGTCCGCGCACGAGCGCACCTCAAGCATGTCCGAGAGTTGCTGGAGGCAGGCCAGGACGAGTCTGGCAAGAAGCTGGACTTTCTGGCGCAGGAGCTGTTCCGCGAGTTCAACACCGTCGGCTCCAAGTGCCGCGACGTCGGGATGGCGGGGCAGGTGGTGGACAGCAAGGTCGAGCTGGAAAAAATCCGGGAACAGGTTCAGAACATTGCCTGAGCACGACCGGGACGGGCTCCTCATCATCATCGCTGCCCCCTCCGGCACCGGAAAGTCGACCATCGCCAAGGCGCTGTTCGAGCGCATGCCCCGACTGGCCTTCTCGGTGTCGCACACCACTCGCCCCCCCCGACCGGGCGAGGTAGATGGCCAGCACTATCACTTCGTCTCCGATGCGACCTTCGCCGCGATGATCGACGACGACGCCTTCGCCGAGTGGGCGCGCGTCCACGACCGCCACTACGGCACCTCGAAAGGCGAGGTCGCGCGACTGGGCGACGCCGGCAAGGACATCCTCTTCGACGTCGACGTGCAGGGCGCGGAGCTGCTGCTCGCGGCCTACCCCGACGCGGTCTCTATCTTCGTGGTGCCCCCGTCCCTCGAAGAGCTGGAGCGCCGCCTGCGCGGCCGAGGCACCGAGAGCCCAGACCAGCTCGCGACGCGGCTGGCCAACGCCCGCAGAGAGCTCTCCTGTGCTGACCAGTTCAGCTACGTCGTGGTCAACAGCGACCTCCGCGTAGCCATCGATGCGGTCCAGACCGTTATCGAGGCGGAGGGCCACAGACGCCTCCGCAACCCTCGGCTGGCGAGCTACGTCCGCGACATGGCGAGTGATCCGTGAGCACCTGACGGCGCGGCCTCTGGGTCGCACCACCCCCAACTCGAAGCGCCAGCCGGAGAGACGGTATCGATTATGCCAGTCAACATCCCCATCCCCACCGACCGCCCCGTCCGCGTGCGCATCGCGCCGAGCCCCACCGGCGACCCCCACGTCGGGACAGCGTACATTGGGCTCTTCAACCGCGTCTTCGCGAGCAAGCACGGGGGCGCGTTCGTCCTGCGGATCGAGGACACCGACCAGGTGCGCTCCACCGCCGCGAGCGAGCGAGCCATCTTCGACTCGCTCCGCTGGTGCGGGGTGCGGTGGGATGAAGGTCCGGACGTGGGCGGCCCGTACGGCCCCTACCGGCAGTCCGAGCGCAGCGACATCTACCGTGAGCACGCCGCCAGGCTGATCCGGGAGGGCGAAGCCTACTACTGCTTCGCCACCGCCGAGGAGCTGGCTGAGATGCGGGCCACCGCGCGCGAGCAGAAACGCCAGACTTCATACGACCGCCGGTACCGGGACCTCCCTGCGGACGAGGTTCAGCGCAGGCTGGAGGCAGGGCAGCCTCACGTGGTCCGCCTCAAGATGCCCATCGAGGGTGTGACGCGGTTCGACGATGGGCTGCGCGGGGGCATCGAGATCGACAACGCCCAGATCGACGACCAGGTCCTGCTGAAGTCCGACGGGATGCCGACCTACCACCTGGCCAACGTGGTCGATGACCACCTGATGGAGATCACCCACGTGATCCGGGCCGAAGAGTGGATCTCGTCGACGCCCAAGCACGTTCAACTCTACAAGGCGTTCGGCTGGCAGCCGCCGACGTTTATCCACAT
Organism: Myxococcales bacterium; assembly: GCA_014239625.1. Lineage (GTDB taxonomy): Bacteria > Myxococcota_A > UBA9042 > PHBI01 > JAAZYN01 > JAAZYN01. Next base: position 4,381 of record JAAZYN010000182.1, read on the forward strand.
GCCGCTGCTACGGAACCCGGACAAGAGCAAGATCTCCAAGCGCAAAAACCCGGTCTCCCTGGAGTACTATCAACGCGTCGGGATCTTGCCCGAGGCGCTGCTCAACTTCCTCGGCCGCATGGTGTGGTCCATGCCCGACGAGTCGGAAAAGTTCAGCGTCGGGCAAATGATCGAGCACTTCGACTGGGAGCGCCTGTCGCTGGGAGGCCCGATCTTCGACATCGCCAAGCTCAAATGGCTCAACGGCCTTTATCTGCGAGAGCTGGAAGACTCGGAGCTGGTGGAGCGCCTCAGAGGCTGGCTCCTCAACGACGAATACCTGTCGATGCTCGCACCGCTGCTCAAAGAGCGCCTCGAGACGCTGTCGGATTTCGTGCCCAAGACGGCGTTCTTCTTTGGAGACGATCGAGAGCTCACGGCCGAAGCGCTCGTACCCAAAAAGAAAGAGAGAAAGGAGAGCTACAAGGTCCTCAAGGCGCTGACGGAGAAGGTCGAAGGGATGCGTTCGTGGGATGCCGAGAGCATCGAGGCGACGCTGCGAGGCCACGTCGAGGCGACGGCGGGTTGGAAGGTGCGCGATGTGTTCATGATGACGCGCCTGGCGGTCACGGGGCGTAAGGCCACGCCGGGGCTGTTCGAGACCATGGTGGTGTTGGGCAAGGCCGTCTGCCAGGCGCGGCTGCGCCAGGCGATGGTGGTGCTGAAATGACGGGGCGATGAGCGTCACCGACATGCTCGAGAGCGTGCGGGAGTGGCCACCGGCCATCACCTATCTCACGCTGTTCTTCGGGTCCCTCATCGAGTACATCGTCCCCCCCGTTCCGGGCGACACCATCGTCGTCGCGGGCGCGGTCCTCGTCGGCGCTTTCGGCTGGAGCGTGTGGCCGGTGTTTGTGGTGGTGACCGCCGGGGCCGTGGTCGGCGCCATCGCGGACTTCTACATCGGCAAGTGGTTGGTCAACACAGGGCGTGTCGATCGTCTCGGCGACAGCGCGCAGCTGGCGGTGCGAGACCTGGTGAGCCGCTTCGAGCGCCACGGCGCGTGGTATCTGGCGGTCAATCGATTCTTGCCCGGCATCCGCGCCTTCTTCTTCGTCGCCGCGGGGTTGGCGGGGTTGAAGCTCAGGGTCGTGGTCTTCTGGTCGACCATCTCCGCGATGGCCTGGAACGCGCTGCTAGTAGCCGCCGGTATGGCCTTGGGGAGTAACCTGGAGGAGCTGGAGCTGTGGCTCGATCGCTACCAGCTGGTCATGTGGGGGATGATCGTCGTGGTCCTCGCTATCGTCGCGTACAAGGTGCGTGGAGTGATCACGAGGGCCCGTCGCGGCGCCCCCGATCCCGTCACCGGGGCGACGCAGCCTGCCGACGACCTCGGTGACGGCCCCTGAGCGGCACCGCGTCTGGCGCCGGGGCGCCCCACACAGGACACGGGCTGGGCTGGACAGGCACGAGCTATCGCGCCTGCGGGCCTTGGTCAGTAATAGAAGTCGGGCATCCGCCCGAACGTGATGGCGCCGAACAGGTTCACGACGATGGCGAAGATGATGACGCCTTTGACGTTCCTCGTGATCGGCCGGTCACCGACCGCCAAGAGCATCATCAGGTACGGGAAGTAGTCCAACGCGAAGCGATAGCTGAACTGCTCCCAGCCGCTGTTCTGGTAGAGCAGGCCGGGGATGGCCGTGCACAAGACGGTCACCCAGAGGGCCTTGCTCAGCGTCGGCGTCACCGCCGGCCTGAACAACAGAAACAGGATCGGGGTGGTGAACAGCAGACCCAGCCCATGCTTGGTGATCGAGACGAAGGGCGCCTCGAAGGACAACCGCGGCATATTCACCAGGGCCGACGACAGGTTCAGGTTCAGGTAGTGGGTGCTGAACATTCCGTGGTCGCGAATGCGGTCCGCGGCGCCACCCGTCAGGTAGCTGTGACCGAACTCGAAGGCGCTGCCGAAGCGCGCCTGATTGTAAACCACGAGGCTGATCCCCACGACCAGGATGGGCGCGGCGAACAGAGCCCCCGTCTTCAAGACCTCGGCGAGGCGTCCTTGCTGCTCGAGGTCGGCCAAGCCGCGGCGAGACCAGAACAGCTGCCAGGCGAAAAACACGAAGCAGAAGGCTATGGGCGTGCGAGTCGCCATGCCGATAGCCAACATCGCGCCGGCCAGCAGGGGCCTCTTGGCGTCGAGCGCGGCCAGGCAGTAGGCAAGGTTGAACGTGATCCCGAGGACCAGGGCCGTGAACCACACCTCGCCGCGGACCGACGAGAAGAAGGCCACGCTGCCAAACACGAACGCTACCGTGAGCCACAGGTTGTCGGAGACGGTGCGCGTGCTGTGCCCCCGGCGCACCAGAAGTTGCAGCAGCATGAACAGTAAAGCAGCGTTGAGGGCCGCGAAGAGGATCGTGATGATGACGTCGTTGGTGTCGTAGCCCCACACCGCGGCGAACGGCATCATGACGATGGCGGGGCCCGGCGGAAAGGAGATGTAGTGGACCTTCTTGTTGCAGAGCTGACGGCCGCTCTCGCCGCAGTCCCGAGCGAGGTCTCGGTGCGGCACCACCTGTAGCTCATAGCCGTCCACAGAGTGGAACTCGTGGCGTTTTTCGCCCTTGGTGCCAGCCCAGGGGAACTTCCCCATGAGCTCCTGCAGCTCCGCGCCGTC
>JAAZYN010000183.1 GCA_014239625.1 Myxococcales bacterium
GGTCAGCGCGGGCTCGCTGCTCTCGATAACTCTCCGGGCGATGCTGTGACTTATCTTCAGTCGGACGTTGCGGATGTTCTCCTGGTCGATGTTCCTCGCGACCTTGATCTCCAGCGCATCCTTGGTGCTGTTCGCGTCTTCGAGGAGCAGAAAACCGCGCTCCGCTCCGGTCAGTAGAATCGCCGAGTCCATGATGTACTCGAGGAGCCGCTTGACGTCGTATTCGAGATTGAGCCGCTTATTGATCTCGAGCAGGCGCTCCCAGTGACCATCCGCCGCCGGTCGCGCGGACGCTGCGGCCGTCGTCGCGCTCGCCGACTCCAAGGCGAGGGCCGTCTGCAGCGTCGCTCTGTGTCGCTCCCGGAGCTTCTTGAAGGGCGCGCGATGCTTGGCAGGCGCCCCATCCTCCAAGCTCCGTAGGAGCTGCCGCGCTTCCGACGCCAGGCGCCTCGCTTCGTCGCTGTCGTCTCGTGCCACGGCCGCCCACATACCCTCCAACAGGATCGGCCATCTGCCGTCCGGGTTGGTGACCGTATCGATGGATCCCAGCGCCTCGGCGATCAGGGTCTGGCCGGCTTCCTTGTCGCCCTGCGCGCTGCGCAGCTCCACCGCTGCGCTCAGCGCCGTCGCGACCGTGTTCAAGTTCCCTGGATCGATCGCGCGCGCTAGCTCTCTTGCGCGCCCAGCAGCGTCCCGGGCGCTCGCGAAAGACTGGCGTTCCAGGTGCATTCGCGCGAGGTTGAGCCAGACCTCGACCTCCTCGGTGGCCGCTTGGGCTTCACGCGTGACGCTCGCTGCCTCGCCCAACAGGGTCTCGGCCTGAGACCACCGCTCCTGGGCGAGCGCGACCTCGCCGAGCATAGTCAGGATGATCCCGACCATGTGTCGATTATTCTCCCGGCGCGCCAGCGCCAGGCCCCGCTCCAGAACCGTCTTGGCGAGCTCCAGCTCGCCCAGATACCGCCACAGGTTCCCGATGTTTCCTGTGAGTTGAACGACGCGACCCGGCTGCTCGAGCGCCTCAGCGAGCTCCATCGCCTCTCGGTACGTGTCCAGGGCTCGCATCCATTCGCCCTTTTCGTGATGAACCACTCCCAGGTTCTGGAGCGCCGTGAGAACTCTCGCCTCGTCCCCGGCGGCCTCACCGATCTGGAGCGCGTTCTGATAATGGTCCATCGCAGCAGCCAACTCGCCTCGTCGGTGGGCGACCAGACCGAGGGCCGTGACCACCGCTCCCTCCTCGACCCTGTCCGCGGCTCTCTTGACATCCTTGTGGGCCAGGTCAAACGAGCGCTCTGCGGCGTCCAGGTCGCCTCTGTACCAGGCCACCAGCCCTCGCGTGTACGCCAGACGGCCTCGGAGCGCGCGGTCGGTCCCGACCAGAGACTGCCCCTCGGCTGCCCACAGCTCCGCGTCGTCGCTCGCACCCGACAAGACCGCGCTGCGCGACAGCGCGGCCAAGATCTCAGCGCGCGCCTGCGGAGCGAGGGAGGGGCCACCTCGTTCAAGAGCTCGGCGTAGCACCTTTATCGCGTTCGCGTGGCGCGCTTGCCGGGCCTCCAGCGCGCCTTGGCGACACAGGGCCTTGGCGGCCAACGCACTATCAGCTTGACCTGCGGCCCGCTCGAACAAGACCCCCGCTAGCTCCAGGTCGCCGGCTCGGGCGGCCACTTCGCCACCCAGCAGCGCGTCCTCGGCGCTCGTTGGCCACCCCGCGCCCACGAGCGGGTCGAGCAGCAGCCGGGCGTCTGCCGGGTCGAGATCGTCGCGCGCCAGCCATGCCGCCGCCTCGGCCACGGCCGAGGCATCCATACCGAGCAGGGCGTGGTGCAGACGCAGCGCTGTGACGTGATCGCCGGGAATGCTCGACCACAGCGCGGCCAGCGCGGTGTGCGCTGCGGTCTCGTCCAGCAGCCCCCTCGCTGCCTCCGCGAACGCGGGCGACGCGGAGGTGACCGAGACCCCCGCTTCAGCGTCGAGCCGCCGACCGAGCACCACGCCTGCGCGAATGAGCGCATCTGCCTGTGGGACCGCGCCCTTCGGCATCGCGGCGCAGGACCAAGCGATCAGCGCCGCGGCACGCTGACGGTCAGCACCGAGCGAAGCCAGCGCGCTCTGGGCGGCCTCCTCCACGGAGGTCGGGAGGCTGAGCTCCTCCAGCCGCTGAGCGTCCAGGTGAACAGCGGCGGCATCGACAGTGAGCGCGCCGCTCTGGGCGAGCTGTTGCAGAACGGCGGTCAGCACACCCGGGTTTCCTTGCGTCGCCGTCATGACCGGGCCGCTGATGCGCGACCCGACGCGTCGGCCGGGGAACAGATCGCCGATGGCTCGCTCCACATCCGCCGCGTTCCACGGTTCGAGGACCAACGTCGGCACGCCTGAGTCCTCCTCCGTCCCGGGTAGCCCGTGACTGGTCGTGATGATGACCAGGGGGCCGGCGCGATCCGGCAAGACCGCGACACTGCGCATGAGCGCCGCGAGCACATCACGACTGTACGTGTCGGCGCGATCGACGTCGTCGACCAGCAGCGCCGTCGGGCTCATACCGGTGCGTCGCGTCAACCCAAGCAGCTCCTGAACAGCAGCCGCAGGCCGCTCGGGATCAAGGTGAGCCTCCTCGTCACCGAGCCGACGTAGCGCCCGGCGGAGCAAGTCGCCAGGCAGGTCTCCGGGCAGAGGACGCTCCAGGGCGACTCTCGACCCGTCGCTGACGAGCGCGTCGACGAAGCGATTCAAAAACCGCGTCCGGCCGCTGCCTGCAGCGCCGTGGACAGTCATGGCGTAGGGTCTGCTCTGAGAGAGCGCCCAGCGCGTCGCCGCCACCGACGAGTCCAGCCGACCCTCGGTGTCCACAAACGGTGCTGCCCGAGTCCGCGCGATAAGCTCTTCGCGAGTAACCAGCGGTCGCTCGATCCCCGTCGTCGACTCGAGTTGAGCCAACGCGGCGGCCGCGGTTGGGAAGCGATCGCTGGGCTCGACGCTGAGCAATCGATCGATGACGGCGTCCAGCGGATGGTCGCTCAAGCCGCGCCGGCAAGGACCGTCCGCGCCAGGCGGTCGGCCGGGATAGTCTGGCCATGGGTGGACGCCGTGCACCAGCTGAAAGAGCAGGGCGCCCACCGACCACAGGTCTGACGCGACGCTCAGCGGGTGGCCCCCGAGTCGCTCAGGAGCCACAAATTGAAGGACACCCGAGGTGCTGCCTCGTCCGCTCCCGAGTCTCCCCGCGGCGCCGAGGTCGACGATCGTTATCGGACAGACATCGCGGTCGTCGATGGCCCACAAGACGTTGGGTGGCGCCAAATCGCCATGGGCCCACCCGAGTCGATGCAAGTGGTCGACGGCACGCAGCAGCGCGGCCAGGACGTCGGCCGGGTCGCTCTCGTTGGGGTCCGGCTGGGAGGCGTCCGGTCCGAGACACGCCGCGAGCAGCACGTAGGGGGCATCGATCGTCGGGTCCAGCCCCATGGCCCCGGCGGTCACAAAGGCTGGATGGCAGATGGCGCGTAGGAGGTCGACCTCGCTGACAAATCGCGAGTGAAGACCAGCCGTCTCGAGCACCTTCGCCGCAGACGGCACGGCTCCTGCAGAGTAGCTATCGGAGACCAGGACCACTCGGCCCATCGCGCCGCGCCCGAGCTCGCGCTCAACCTCATAGCGGCCATCAAGACGCTGGACTGACCAGACTGCTCGTTGCATCGTCATTTGAAACTCCAATCCCCCCAAAGTGTAGAGTAAATCATCACTATGTCCAAGCCATTCCCACACTGTGGTGCCGTCGTCCTCGTGCTTCTCTATGGCGCCTGTTTTGCCAACCCGACTCCGCATCCTCAGCAGGATGCAGGCGCCAAGAGTGACGTGGCGGCGTGGCCCGGCGGAGATGCCGCGGCGCTCGGTCTGGACACCGAGGGTGCAGACCTCGCTTACGTGGCCGATACTGCGCCTCCATCAGCGGATGCGGCCGATCCAGACGTCGCTATGGATGGAGCCGGAACAGACCCCGACGTGGGCGGTGACGATGCTGCAGGCCAGACCTTTGCGTGCGGTGAGCAGCTGACCTGTGGCTCGCATCAGTATTGCCAGATCGATCAGCCAGGAGCGTGCGGTGGACCGCCCCCAGGGCCGTCGGGTTGCGGTCCTGACTGCTCGGCCACGGTGTGCTCCGACGGTCAGAGCGCGTGCGTATGTCTCGGCGTCAGCTGCGCCGCTCTCCCCGTAGGGTGTACCTCCTGCGGCTGTTTGCCGGTCTCCCTCAGCTTCTGCGACTGCGACGATTCATCGGGCAACATCGTCGTGCAGTGTTCCCTGCCTTGACCCACACAACCATGGCACCGCGAGCGCAACCGCGGAGGCGCCGGGCTGACACGTGTGGCGCGGGACGGGGGACGTCGTGCTCGATAACGGTCGATCCACCCGGCGGGATGTCGCCCTTGCCAGCGCGGCGGATCCACCGGCTACAGCCGAAGAGACATGACAGATCCGGGTCAACCGTCGGTCCGCAGTCCTGACGCTCGCGAGGTGGGCCGCGGTCAGTATTCCTGCTGCATGGCCAGGTTGTCGAAGCGGGTGTGAGCGTTCCAGAACTTGAGCTTCACGGTGCCGGTGGGGCCATTGCGGTGCTTGCCGATGATGAGCTCGGCGACGCCGCGCTGATCTTCCTCGATGGCCTTGTTGTACACCTCGTCGCGGTACAGAAACATAATGATGTCAGCGTCCTGCTCGATGGCCCCGGATTCCCGCAGGTCACTCATCAGCGGGCGCTTATCGGTGCGTTGCTCGGGACCTCGGTTCAGCTGGCTGAGCGCGATCACCGGACAGCTGAGCTCTTTGGCCAGGCTCTTTAGGGATCGCGAGATATAGGAGATCTCGCCTTCGCGAGACTGGTTTTTCTGATCACCGCTCATCAGCTGGAGGTAGTCGATCATCACCAGGTCGAGTCCGTTGCGTCGTGCGAGCCGGCGGCACATGGCCCGCACCGTAGACGGCGAGACGCCGGGGGTGTCGTCGATGAAGATGCGTGCTCGGGATAGGTCGTCGGCCGCGGTGACCAGGCGCGGCCAGTCGTCGTCTGACAGGTGCCCACCGCGCATCCGCGAGAGGTCGATGCGAGCCTGCGCCGCCATCATGCGTTGAGCCAGCTGTTCCGACGGCATCTCCAGCGAGAACAGGGCGATGCTCTTTTCGTGCAGCAGCGCGGCGTTGGTCGCGACGTTCAGCGCGAACGACGTCTTCCCCATGGCCGGGCGGGCGGCGATGATGACCAGATCGCCCTTCTGCAGCCCATGGGTCTTTCGGTCCAGGTCTCGAAAACCGGTGCCGACACCCGTGACTGCGCCGTCGGCGTCGAACGCTGCTTCGATCTGGGTCAGCGCCGCTTTCACGACATCGGACATGGGGCGCATGTTTGTGTTCTGGCGCTGCTCGAGCACCGAAAACACGCGCTTTTCCGCCGCGTCGAGGAAGCTCGTCAGGTCGGTGACGTCGCCGAGCCCGTCGGTCTCGATCGCCCGCGCCGCGTCGATCATGCGCCGCAACAGAGCCTTGGACTTGACGATACGACAGTAGGCTCTGAGGTTGGCCGTGGTCCCCGCCCGGTCCATCAACGACGCCAGGGTCTGGTCCCCACCGGCCTTCTCGAAGGTGCTGTTGTCCTTCAGGTTTTGGCGCAGCGTCACGAAGTCTACCGTGCCGCTGCTCTCGTAGATGCGTTTGCAGGCCTCGAAGACGAGTGTGTGCCGTTCGACGTAGAAGTCGTCCGGCTGAAGCTCCGCCATGAGCACGTCCATGGCGCCGATCGGATCGATGAAGACGGCCGAGAGCACCTCGCGCTCAGCGTCGATCGAGTGGGGCATCAGCATGCCCCCGGAGCGCCCCCCGACAGGGTCTTGTGGGGGGCTCATGGGTGGCGTTGATGCCGGTGGCTGATCGTCGAAAAATTCCAAGCGAGTTCCTGCTTGTGAGCCCCCACCAAGATGCGACCGTCGCATGTTTGTGACCATCCAGACTTGCCCTGAAGCCGCCTCAATGTCTACGGTGGATTCATGATGCAGCGCTTGGCGGGTCTGTCCATCAGCGACCCAGCTCACCTCGACCTGTTCATCCGGGACCACGGCGATCTCGTCGATGTAGCCGCTGGCTATTCTGGTGGCGGATGGGGCTTGGGTCTCTGGCGCGCGGGGGAGATGCTCACCCGCAAGACCCCCATTGGTCCAGGCTTCGATGGCCTGCCTGTCCTCCGGGGCACCCGATCGCGCCAGCTCATCTTGGTGGCGGACGCCAGCGCTGCGCTGCGCTCGTCTCGCAGCACCATGCAGCCGCTGCGCTTTCGGAATTGGGTCTTCGCTGTGACCGGTACGGTGAGCGATGCTGAGGGGTTTACGAGTCGCGCCAAGGAGGAGCTGTCCGGCTTTGGCAAGTCGGGGCTCACCATTGACGAGCTGGCTATGACGACCTTGATGCACGCCCTGCATCGCGCCAACGTCCTGGACCGCCGGCCGCTGTCTACTTCCGCTTATCACCAGGCGATCGCCCACGGCGTGGAGCGACTGACCACCTTCGCCGGGGGGCGGGATGCGCTACGGCTGGCGTTCACGTTACATCTGGAGGGCTACCTCATGAGTGTCGCCGCAGGGCGATCCCTGCGCCTCCACCAACGGAGCTCGGCAGCCTCTCATTGGGCCCAAGGGCCGCGATGGTGGGCGACGGTCGTGACCGATTACGCCGCGGGTGATGCCGTAGAGGGCGGGACGTTCGACTGGAGCGGGCTCGAGGTCGACAGCCACGGCGCGATGAAGCGGTTCGCCCTGAGCTGACAGGCGGCCGACCGTGTCGGTTCGGATCAAGGTGGGACGACACAGGAGTGGCGGCGGCCACGCATGGGATCACCTGGTGTGGCCCTGTCGCAGGGTGCCGAGACGGTATCCTTGAGAGCTTCGTGAACGGGTGCTTCGAGCCTCCGGCCGCGGTCACGGGTGCGGGCTAGCCCGCATTTCTCACCAGAGTTCGAGCGAAACCGAGGAGGGGTAGG
>JAAZYN010000184.1 GCA_014239625.1 Myxococcales bacterium
CGCATCACCTCGCCGTCGCGACACTGTCGGCGAAAGCTCTCACCGCCCCGGCCCCCGCGCTTGGCCGTTCGGCGTAGCTTGGGCGGCCGCTTTCCGACGCTGCCGCGTGTGTCGCACTGCACCCCGATGGCGTCGACCAGCGCGCCAGCGCGGCCGAAAATACCGACCGGCCAGTAACCGCTGGGGCACGTGAGGGTGAAGTCCTTGGTGGTGATCGTGTTGGCGGCCTTACCCGACTTGGCTGAGGAGGCCGCCGGCGAGCTGGACGCCCATTTGAGAGCTGTCTTCGACGCGGCGTCCTCTCCGCAGGTGATCGCCAGATTACCGACGGTGGCCCTGCGGCCCTTTCTCCAGACGCGTACCTCCAGAGAGCGAACCATCTGGCCGTCGGGACAGGGCTGCTCGACCAGGCGTCCGCCGCTGGCCTGGCCGGCGTAGGCCTCGGGCTTCTCCGCAGGTGGATTCAAGAGCAGCTTCCGCACCGTCTCCGGCGCCTCGTGAGGTCGCCACATCAGCGGTGGGCGAACCGCGTCGACCCACCATGAATGCGCGAGGCTCGGCTCGCCGTAGACCGCGCGGTAGGCGTGAAACGACGGCACCTTTGCCGGGGTCAACGCGACGAAACGTTCCGCCCACACCTCCACCTTGTGTTTCCTCACCAATCTTGCCAGCGCATCCCGCGTCTCAGCCCCCATGTCAGAGAGATCCGCCAACAGCACCCGCTTCAACCCGTCGTTGCCGGGTTGCTTCGGGGCCTGCAGCGGTCGCTTCGACCACGGCGAGTCCAAATAGAAACGGAACTCGAATCGGCGGACCGCCGATGCGTGAACATCATAGTGGACCGTGCCGCGAGGGTAGCGGCGTTGCAGCTCTCTCGCCCACTCGATGTCCAGGTGCCAATCATCGTACGGGGCCCAGTAGGTGAAGCGACCGTTGTCAAAGCCCAGGTGGCTCTGGGAATAGGCGAACGACGCTTGAGGCAAAAAGAGGCCGCCCACGCAGGCGCCGGCGACGGCGACTCGCCACGACGGCGTCAGCCCGTCGAACCGGCGCAGCCACTCAAACAGGGATCTCAGCATCAACGCGCCGCCGATGGCGAGGCAGGGGCCAATATGAAAGGTCCAATAGACATGGATGTGACCTGCCTGCTTGAACACGACCGAGTGGATCAGCTGCGCGCCGAAAAAGAACGCAGGGATCCAGTCGACGGGCTGCAGCCGACGCCGCACAAGGCGTTGACCGAACCAGATCACCCAGGCCGCCAGCAGCACCATCAGGACCTCGCCGTGCACGTCTTGGCTGCGGTTCCATAGCCGTTGCAGGCCGTCGCCGACGCTGCTGGTGCGTTTGCTCCACGCCTGCTTCATCTCCGAGAAGCTGCCCATGATGCTGTAGATCCAAGCCCAGAACGCGATGAAGTTGGCCAAGGTCACCACGCTCAAGATGGTGGCGTAGGTGAAGTGTGGTCGCCAAAACCGTGGGTGCTTGGTCCTGACCCCGGAGATGACCACGTGCAGGAAGACGAAGAACGCGATGTAGTACGCGGGCCAATCAAATTGTGCCGCGCATGTCAGGGCGATCATCGACCAGGCGACGTTCGAGCGCTTGCGGCTGGTCTGCCAGCGAGCGTAGTTGAAGATGAAGATGAGCAGCCAGAACAGCGATCCCTGTTCGTGGTTGATCATGTTGGCGAAGACCAGGTGCAGCGGAGTCAGCACCCAGATGCCTACCGCCGCGAGGGCCGTCCAGGGGCAGGTGAGTCGACGGAGCCCGAAGAACAGGGCGAAGAACGTGCCCATGCTGTAGAGCGCGGGCACCAGCCGCCCGACGACTTCATGAGGCCCGAACAGTTTGAACAGGGGCACCAGATGGAAGTGTAGCATCGTCGGGTGATGGGTATACGCCATCGACTCGGGCGGCTTGGTCAGCCCGGTGTAGTACTGAATCTGCGGCACGATATCGAAGCGCAGGGTGTTCTTCGCGGCCTGGCTGAAGGCGGCCCCGTTGAACCCGTCGTGGCCATGCAGGAACGGAGCTGCGACGCCGCGAAACACCCAGAACGCGTACCATGCCGCGAGGAGCCAGAACAAAGCCCAGAAGAGCGCCTGCAGGGAGCGTTCGCCTGTAGTGGATCCAGCCAACATCGCGGACGGGGAATTATCTACTTTGCACTTCAGCGTCAAGCCCCGTCCGGGAGGCACCGCGGATCCCTGGCGAGGTCACGGCCGGCTTCGCGGCGACGTCAGCCGCGGCCAGCCCTCGCCTCGCAATAGGCCAGGTGTCGTCGCGCGTTTACGCTGTCGGACCTCAGCAGCAGCGCTCGCTTGAAGCACTCTGCAGCCTCTTGATATGCGTCCGTGAACCTCAGGCACAGCCCCAAGTAGAACCATCCATTATAGGAGTCGGACTCCAACGCTACGTAACGCTCGAAGCCGGCCGCCGCCTCGTCCCACAGCTCCATGTCGTAGAGCACGTCCGCCCGATGGTAGATGGTCTCGGCTCTCGCCGGATCCGCCTGGAGCACCTCATCGTAGCACTCAAGCGCGTCTTGAAGCCTCGAACATTGCTGCATGCCTTGGCCCAGGTAGTCGCGGATGGTCAGGTCTTCGGGGCGCAGCTGCAGGCTGCGCTGATAGCAGCGAACCGCGTCGGCGTAACGACCCAGGCGTTCGAGGCAGAAGGCCTTCTGGTTGTGGATGTATGGCGAGTCGCTCTTGAGGCTGAGAGCGCGGTCCAGACAGGGCAAGGCCTCGTCGTCACGTCGCAGGCGATACAGAACGTAGCCTTTATAGTACCAGGTGTACGGGTCCACCGGGTTCAGGTTCAGCGCCCGATCGTAAGCGTGGAGGGCCTCTTCGTGTCGGGCCAGATCCCAGAGCAACGAGCCCCGCAATCGATGACTTCGCCAATAAGCGGCGTCCGCGCTCAAGGCCGCGTCGCAGGCCTTCAAGGCCTCTTCCTGCTGCCCCTCGTCTTTGAGACAGTTGGCGTAGATGTAAAGCGCGCGCGGGTTACGGCAATTCAACGCGATCAGTGACTCGAGGCTCCGCCTCGCCTCTTCCGGGCGGTTCTGAAAATACGCCTCCTCGGCGAGCTCCATGAGCTCCTTGGGTGGTGGCTCGTCGACCCCCTGTTCAGCAAGCCGCTCGGCCACCAGGCCAGCGCGTCGGCCGAGCAGGGGCCGCGTCTCTCGTGCCTGATATGCTTCCAACATGGGAACAAACCGACGTGACGCGAGAGACTCGGCGGCTCGAAGGGCCAGGGCCGCCTCGTCAGCGCTCGTTTCGGCGCTCAGGCGGGCGACCTCTTGGGAGATGACGGAGAACGCGGAACGCTCTCCCACCCGGTACATCGCCACCGCGACCATCAATCGCTCGACGCCGGTGACCACCGCGATGAGCTCTCGCAGAAAGGTCGCGTCAGCCTCCTCCGCCAAGTCGACGAGTGTCTCCACGGCCTTGCGGCGCGCCTCGGTGTCTCCGTGGCGGATGATGGAGCGCAGCGTCCGCTGGCCTAGTTCCCGGCGACCCAGGTTGGTCAGCGCCGCGATGACGTCGAGTCGGTCGTCCACCGTCGTAACTCGAGCCAGCGCGTGCTCGAGGGAGCTGACGGCCGTCTCCACTCCGAACCGGCCGAGCACCCTGGCAGCGGCTCCCGCCGTCGCTGCGTCGTCCAGGAGGGGCACGATCGCGTCGTGCAGCGTCGCCTGCGGCAGGCACCGATCGCTGGGCAGCTCCACGAGAGAGTTGAGGAAGCTGTCGATATTCGTGGCGTCGACCTCAACCAACGCCAGCAGAGACTCGGATGGTTCTGCTGGCTCCGGCACCAGGGTCGGCCTGGGCCGCGGGTCTCCCCAACCGATGATCAGCTGGTCGTGGCTCGCGGTCCCAGACTTCACGGCTTGGGCCAGCCCGATCAACGTCGCCGCCCGCAGGTTCTGCGCCGCCATCTTCTGACGGACCTCCTCGGGAGCGGACGGGAGCTGAGCCGCGGCACTCGGGAGCGCTCGAAGGAGTGAGGTGACGGGCACCTGCACGCCATCATCTCGGATCTGCAGGTCCAGCCCCGCCGACATCAGAAATGACCGGGTCGCGCGGTCCCGCAGCAGGCGGGCGAGGGAGTTCCCGGGAGCCCAGTCGTCTAGCGGACGCCTTCGTCCATCTCGGTCGATCACTATCGTAGGTCCTGGCTGGCTCACCGCGGCAGTGTAACGTTGGAAGGCTCGGCCTCAAAGCGGCAGGTGATCCGTTACGATAGCGGGGCGTTCGCGTTACAGTCCTAACGGTCGTGCGTGGCGAGGTCATGACGGAACGAGTCCTTGGTCCATTCAGGTTATCGGCATCCCACGGGGCTTCCCCCGAAGGGCACCGGTATGCAGCGTGGGACACGCGGACCAACCGCAGCGTCGAGTTGGTCGAGTTTCCCAGGTTGAGCCGTCGCATGCCGGATGGAGCGCTGCTCTATCGAGCCTTCCATGGCGAGATCGAGCAGCACACTCCGTTGCGTCACCCGAGCATTCGCGCAGCGATAGAACATAGCGCCCGAGAGTCGCTGGAGGCTTGGTATGTCGTGGAGCCCGTCGCGGGGCCCACGCTGCGCGAGATGCTCGACAACGTGAAACGGCTGCCCTGGTTGCAGGGAGCCACGCTCATGCAGGAGCTGGCCACGGGGTTGGCCTTTGCGCATGGCCGTGGGGTCGTGCATGGCAACGTGCGACCGTCTCACATCATCCTCCAGCGCCGCGGCCGCGTGATCCTCGGTGGCTTCGACGTCGCCATCAAGGCGTTCATCAGGACGAACGTGGCCGCCTTCGAAGGTCTCGACGAGGTGAACGCGGACGGCGGTTATCTGGCCCCCGAGGTCCTCCGGCTGAGTGAGCCATCTCGCCAATCGGACCTGTTTTCGTTGGGCGCGGTCTCCTTCGAGATATTGACCGGCAAGCGGCCCTTCGACGGCGGCGACGCCATCCGGCAGTACGCTCGAAGTCGCGGCGCGGAGGCTCCCGACCCGTGGGACGAAGCCAGCCATCTACCCGCGCCGTTGCGGGATCTCGTGCGCGAGATGCTCGCCGCTTCGCCGAAGAACCGCCCAGACTCTGTGGCCAACGTGCAGGCTCGCCTCCGCGAGATCCTGCTGGCCGAGAGTGTCACCGATGTGTCCGGCGCGCTTCGATCTTCATTCGCTCGCCAGGCGGCTATCTTCCCGTCGGAAGACGACGCCGGGCCGACGACGCCCCGTCCGCGTTCGGCCAGGCGCCTGGTCACAGGCGAGCTCCGAGCACCGACGGCGCCCGAGGAAGGCGCGGTGGCCCCCGAGCAGGCGGCGCGTACTCAGGCTCGAGCGTCGGTGCGGCGCCGCCCGACCGACTCGATGCGACGCACCATCACGATGGACACCCCGCCCGAGGCCTCGGAGCCCGGCGATTCTCGCCAGCAGATGGACCGACCTCGATCGGTAGCGTTGGAGGTGCTCGCAGATCGTGGGTTCTTCGACAAACCCACCCAGAAGGCCAAGAGCGCGACGCGGGGGCTGATCGGCCTGGGCGCCGTCGCCGTACTCGCTCTCTTGTTCGTCTACCTCTTCCTGCTGGATGACCCATCGGGCTCGCAGGTCGTCGCAAAGGACGCCGTCCAACGTGCGCGGACGCTTCTTCCGGAGGCCACCGACGACTTCGCCCCGGGCGGAGCCGAGGACCGCGGCAGCCCGACCATGCCGACTGTCACCGACAGGCAGCGTCTCGGGGACGCATTCGTAGCCAAGGTGCGCTCACGACTGCGGGCAGGAAGCTTTGCTTCGGCGGAGCGCCTCGCGCGCGAAGCTCTCGCGCAGACTCCGGGAATCCCGCAGCTCATCTACCTTTTGGCTGAGGCTCAGTTTCGACAAGGCAGCGTCGACGACGCGATGGCCAACTTTCGCGACGGCGACGCGAAGGCAGGCCGGCGGAGCGTGAACGGAATCATCAAGGCGGCAGAGCTGCACGAGGAGGCCAACAATTACTCGGCCGCCCTGTCGCTGCACCGGCAAGCCACACGTAAGGGGGACGATCCTCGGTCGTTGGCGGGCGCCGCCCGGGCGCTGGTGGGGCTTGAACGCATGGCTGACGCGGTTGAGCCGCTCCGCCAATACGTCGCGCTTCACCCCAAAGCGTTTCGTGAGCTCGCCCTGCTCGCGGAGATCGAGGTCGCGCAGGGCCAGAGCGCTGCCGCCATCGCTCACTACCGGCAAGCGTTAGCGTTGCGGCCATCTGATGGCACGGTACGGAAAGCCCTGATCCGGCTCGGTGCCCTCGACGAGGCGGCTGGCGACCCTCTCCCCCCGCGGACGTCGCGGGAATACGAGCTGGAGGGAGACCTTGCCTTCAAACGGCGGCGCTACAAACGCGCGGTGAGCCTGTTTCGCAAAGCACTGGAGACGGCCGAGGTTCGACCGCCACGGCTGGTCAGGAATCTGGCGCTGGCGCTTCAGCGGTCCGGGAGCGCGCGTGAGGCTGCGCGGGCGTGGGCCGCGTTCCTCACGCTCTCACCGCGCGACGCAGACGCATATTTCCAGTTGGGGCGGTTGCTGCTGGAGCTGCGGCGGGGGGGGGATGCCAAGAAGGCATTCCTGAAGGCGGTCTCGGTGGACTCGCGACGCTGGGAGTCATTGTTTGAGCTGGGCCGCATCGCGTTCGCCAACAAGCGTTGGGATGACGCCGCTCAACGTTTTCGGGCCGTCCTCGGCCTTCGACCCAGGCACGAGGCGTCCATGCACAACCTGGGCAAGGCCTTGATGGAGGCGGGAGAGCCCCAGAGAGCCGCCACGGCGTTCGTCCAGTTGGGTCGCCTGCGGCCGTCGGACTCAGCCCCATTGCTCACAGCGGCCAGGCTCTTTAAGATGGCAGAGCGCTCCGCCGAGGCAGCCGCCGCGTTGTCCGAGGGCGTGCTGTCGGGCTCTGCGTAGCGCGAGGGCGGCTGGCGCCGGCGCTTCCGGCTGCGGCTCGACCGGCGCAGCGCCGGGC
>JAAZYN010000185.1 GCA_014239625.1 Myxococcales bacterium
TCACGCGAATACCGGCGCATGGGATAGGGACGAACGTCTCGAACCGCCGGCCCTCCTCCGGAGGTCGCGCTCGGCCGCAGAAGATCTTGCCCTCGCCGAAGCGGGAGGTCCAACTCAGCGCCTCGTGTCGGCCGCTGCGGAAGATGAGGGCCTCCCGGGGGGCATGCCCCTTGTGCAGCTGCGACACGCTGGCGCCGAGCTTTCCGTCGGGGATGACCGCGTCCACGGGGATCAGGGCGATCATCGCGACGCCAAAGCGAAAAGCGCCGACCGTGTTGAGGGCGGCCGCGGGGAGTTTCGCGGCGTCGATGGTGAGCGTATACGCGCCGTCCTCGATGGGCGCCTCGCCAAACTTGTACGCGTAATCCGGCGTGCCGCTACTGACCCCCCAGATCGCCACGACCTTCATCCCGGCGGGGTTGTCCACCGTACCGCTCACGACGGTCACGGTGGGGTTGGCAGGCGCCGAGCCTCCGGGGCCATTGCCGCCGGAGCTGGCGCACGCGGCGAGGCTCAAGGAGAGCCCCAATGTGATCGAGAGGTAGTGATGAAGGGGCATTGCGCACGAGCCTTTGCACGGAGAGGGGGGAGCGCCACGAGCCCGGACCCTACCTGGCACTCCGGGCGTTGCCAAGGGGCGCAGCGCTGACGGACGGGGGGCGGACCGGAGGCGGGTGGCGCCGGTTCGACGAGCGACCCCCCAGCCGCTGGGAGCGTGCCCCCGTCAGCGCTGCAGAGCCGCCGGAGCCGCCGGTGGCCCACTGGGACGATGGTCGGCCGCGTTCGCTGACGAGACACCGTGTCACAGCTGGAGACGCTGCAGGCGGGGACCGGTTGCGCTCAACCGTCCGATGGCTACCATTCACGTCTCCCGGAGCGCCGCCTGGTGCGCTGACGTTGGGGACGCGGCTGGGTCCGACCCAGGGGACGTGAGCTTGAAAGATGAACGCAAGGGCGAGCGCGGACCTCACGGCGGGGACGTGAGCTTGAAAGATGCACGCAACGGCGAGCGCGGACCTCACGGCGCTGCTCGGTCCTTCTTCGCCATGATGGCTGCTGCGGTGGCCCTGTCGCTGGCGGCATGCGGCGGCGACAAGGCCGGGGTGAAGGCGGACACCAAGCCCGAGCCGTCCGACGGGGTCAAGGCGAGCATCAACGCCAAATTTGTAGATCCCAACCTGGACGTTCAGACGTGGACGAAGCGGTTCGAGCGCGAGCACCGTGAGGTCTTCAAGCACCGGTCAGCCATCGTGACCACGCTGGGGCTTCGAGAGGGGAGCGTCGTGGCCGACATCGGCGCGGGCACCGGCGCGTTCACCGCGGAGCTGGCGCAGCGGGTCGGGGCCCAGGGGCGCGTCTTCGCGCTGGAGATCTCGCCGAAGTTCGTCGAACACCTGGAAGCCCGAGTGGCTAGCGAAGGGCTTACCCAGGTGACGGTCAAGCTGTCCGAACCCGACGACGTCACGTTGGCCGCATCGAGTGTAGACGTGGCGTTCTTGTGCGACACCTACCATCACCTGGAGCATCCGCCGCTCATCCTCGCGACCATCTTCGCCGCGCTCAAGCCGGGGGGACGGCTGGTGATCGTGGACTTCCACCGCATCCCGGGGAAGACCAGACAGTGGCTCCTCGAGCACGTGCGGGCAGGTCAGGAGGTCTTCGCCAAAGAGATCACCGACGCGGGATTCGAGCGCCTACCGGACCCACCGCATGATTTTCTCGTGGAGAACTATCTGATGGTGTTCAAGCGACCCTAATCCTAGCCCGGATCATTCATGGAACTTCGAGGGAAACCAAGGAGGCGTAGTGCTGCCGGGTGTGGCACGGACCGGAGGCGGGCAAAGTCGTACTGCACGTACGTCGAGCCCGCCGGAGGGAGTACGCACCCGTCAGCGCTGCGGATCCGCCGGTTGCAGCCGAAGGGCCATGAATTATCCGGGTTAGCCCGGATGTTGCCTGGCGCTTCGAGGGAAACCAAGGAGGCGCAGTGCCGGCAACCGCGGCGCGGACCGACCGGACGTCAGCGCTGTGTCTCCGTGGCTTCGTTTGGAAGGGCTGTGAAGCGTGCAGATCGAGCCCGGAGAAAGGGCGCGCAGGTCGGGCGTCGGTTTTTTTCCGACGACGCGCCGCGGGATGTCGAAAGGAGAGGTGGCGGCTCCCTTGGCCGTCGTCCATGCCTCATTCCGCCGATCAGTTTGGTTGAACGCGACCTTCTGGGGATTTCGCCGCTGGCGGCGCTGCCAGCTTGTGGCGGTTCCAGGATACCAGGCGCCAACAAGGGCTCGATGACAGGTAGACGTGAACAATTGCGATCCTCGGCCACACAACCATCGGCTCGCCCCCAACACATCCTTTACACTTTCCCGCCGGACCTCTCGGCCGGCGCCATGACCACTCTCTGGAGGGAACCGTGAGACACATACTCCCGATGCTCTTGGCCGCACTGGTTGCCGCGGGATGTCCCGAGGAGGCGACCTCGACCGCTACGGTGGGCGACGTTGCGGGGCTTCCAGAGACGGACGCTTTCACAGGCCTGCGAGACGGGGCAGCCTCGGATTCCCCCGTCCGGCCCGACACCCCGCCTGAGCCGGGGGACGCCGATGGCGCTTCGAGCACCGATCCGGGGCCTGGTGATGACGGCGGCGGCACCCTTGATGACGCGCACGCAGGGCCCGACATCGACATGGACGTGGACGTCGGGAGCCCAGATGATCAGATCGTCGGACGATGCCGGGTGCGCGCTCCAGAGGTCACCCCGTTCGTCCTGCGCTGCGTCCTGCCGCTCCCCAAGGGGGTTTTTCCGCGGGCTGATGGGATGTGGCCGTTCGGCATCGTGGACATCGATGACCAGGTCCGTCCGGCCCAGGTCGACGTCGTGAGCCGTTACAGCAACTACGCGGCGGATGGAGCTGACGTTGTCGAGCTCAGCGCGCTCGTCGAAAATGACCCCGCTGCCAGCCCCGGAGACGAGCTGACCTATGACGTTGTCCTCCTGGCGGCGCCGCAGCCCGCGACCACTGCGACACCGCTGTACGGTGCTCTCAGACAGTCGATCCTGGAGCAGGGGTCTCTTCAGCTCACCTCCACCGACGTCTTCGACAACACCTATAGCCTCAACCTGTTGAACCACGGCACCAGCGACTTCCGGCGTCTCACGTCCGGCGAGGTGCTCAACCGGGTACGACTCAGCGGCTCGCTCACCCACAAGGGCGACAGCTTCGGTCCTCCGAGCGGCGCGCTTTTGCGCTTCCTGCACAGCATCAGCTACATGACGGTCACCGCGCGCGATCCAGACATTCTGCGCGTCTCCTTCGACCTCAATAACGCGGTCGTCGCCGACGAACCCGACGACGGCGCCGCCGAGTGGCAGCGGGACCTGTTCTTCTCACGTATCCGGCTGGTCACACCTGGCAGCATGCGCGTCGTCTGCAAGTTCTCCGACCCCTGGCTCGGGGTGAACGCGCAAGCCCCGAACGGCAACAATGGCGTGAACCTGGTCAAACCGGCCGGGGGCGGCGCGCTCCATGTGCTCGCCGAGCAGGGCCAGCTCGGCCGGCGTGATTGCGCGGTCGGACCCGCGGACAAGCTCGGGCGCATGAATCAGATCCTCATGGAAGAGGGCCTGGCGTTCAACACCGCTGGCGACAATCCAGACGGAGCGCCGCTGTGGTCCTGGTGGAATCCAGCGACCGCCCGTTTCATGCCTCAGAAGATGAACCTGCCGATCCAGTCCGCCAACGTGCTCGCGGATATGCAGCAGGGCTGGCAGGCGCAGCTCGACAAGATCGAAGCGGCGGTGACCACGGGCGCGGACCAAGACTATCCGTTTCCGGGCTCACTCGGGCCCTACCTCATCATCGGGGTCCCCTACGGCGGGATGACCGGGGGCGATGACATCCGCTACACCTACGGCAGCGGGATCGCCACGGCTGGAGCGCTCGAGGGCATTCATGCCTTACAACTCAAAGAGCGGGCCTACGCCAGCCGCCACCCCTGTCGATTGCTGCGAGCGGATGGAGAGCCCCTGTCGCTGGCCGACACGCTCAAGCCGCTAGCCGGCGGTGGCCAATACAGCGACGTGAAGCTCAAACCAGGGATGAACTACGTCACCACAGCCGGCGACCCCCTGGGCAAAGACAGCGCGCCCGGGTATCAGGTGGACGAGGTCACGAGCCAAGACAAGCTCCCGGGCTACGCCGACACCTTGGACAGCTACCAGTGCATCGACTTCCAACACGCCGCGCGCGCAGGGATCAGCTCCATGGCGCTGGCGTTTATCTCCAACGACCCGCTGTCCCGCGACTGGCTCAGGTCTCTGGCCCACCTCTACACCTTCTACGCCAACAAGTACCCGCTGAACGCCGACGGTGCGCCGGACTTCAACCGGGGTGGCGACCTGTGGAACGAGGCCGTGGCCGCTCCCAACACCGGCGTGGACATCGGTCGCGAAGACGGCTGGGGCCTCTGGCATGCCGCGGCTGCGTACAGCTTTCGTCGCGATGACGGGCCGTCCAATCAATTCTTGAGCGACTGGGCGCGTTGGTACATCGAGATTCCTGCCACCGCCATCAGCTGCAACGGCAATATCCAGCGCCTGTACGGCAACGGGAAATTGTTCGACGACTACCTGTCTCGCATGCACGGGCAGCAGCTCTTCGTGCTCAACGGGCTCGCCGCTGTCGAGAGAAACTTCTACGACCACGACGACTTCGCGACCGAGCGTCAACAGGCCATCGACGTGCTGACCCAGTTCGGTGACGCCAACGTCGCGCCCATGAACTGGAACCCAGCGACGGCGTCTCCCTATCCCGTGATCGCGGTGGCGCCTCTGAGCGACCCGACGTCCCCCTTCTGCGCGCTCCCAGAGCCACCGGTCGATTGGCTGAGTTACGGCAGCGCGCACTTGGCTCAATCCATCCTGCTCACCCACCGACTCAATCAGAACCCGGTCTACCTCGAGCGCCTCGTCGAGCACGCCAACCTCAACGGCGCGAGTGTCGCAGCTGGCGACGTCTGTGCGCTGTCCAGCTTTTGGAACGGCTACGGCGACGATGACCAGAGGGCGGGGTTGATGGCCTACCTTCAGGCTCTCTGCGCCCAGCAGTAGGTCAGCGCCGGCGCGCCGCCTCACGCCGAGGCGAGCGCCCCGGTGCTCATGGGTCATCGGGTCGACGAGACGCTCAGCGACGCTTGGCCCGCAGCTTGTTGCCGAGGTTCCTCTTCTTGCGCCTGCGCGGCTGGGATCGCGCCTCCCGGACGTCCTGCCGCCTCCTCTGGTGGGCAAGCTCGCGCTGAAGTTGCTCGTGCGCGATCCACTGTTGCTGGGTCAGCTCGCCGCTGCTCACCGCGTCGCGTACAGCGCACCCCGGCTCGTCGCGGTGGTCGCAGTCCCTGAAGCGGCAGCACGCCGCCACGCGCGCCACCGGATCGGTGGCTCCGCGCTGAGCCTCCTCGGGAGACCACAGCTGAAGCTCTCGCAGCCCGGGGGTGTCGATGAGCATGGCCCCGGTCGGCAACCGCACGAGCTGGCGATGGGTCGTCGTGTGTTGGCCCGTCGAGTCGGTGGCTCGGACCTCGCCGGTGGCCATCACCTCGGCCTCCCGCAGACGATTGACCAGGGTCGACTTGCCGACGCCCGACGAGCCCACCAGGGCGACCGTCGCCCCTGGCCCGAGCCACGGCTCCAGCGCGCCGAAGCCCTCCTCGTGGAGGGCGCTCAGAGCTACCACCGGCAAGTCCCTGGGGAGCTCCGCCGCCAGGCTCTTCAGACGCAGGTCATCCACCAGATCGCTCTTGTTGAGGAGCACCACCGGCTGCGCACCGCCACTGGCGACGGCGCGCCTGTAACGTTCGATACGCCGCGGGCTCAAGTCCGCGTTGGCGGACGTGACCACAAAGACCGTGTCGATGTTGGCGGCCAGCACCTGAGCCTCCGTTCTGCGCCCCGCGCGCTGGCGTGTCAGGTGCGTCTGTCGATGAAGCACCGCCACGACGGTGGGGGCTGGGCTGGGTCTCAACGCCACCCAATCGCCGACCGTGGGCTGGTCCGCTCGGCCCGCTGCGTCGTGTCGCAGTCGACCGCTGAGTCTCGCTGTCACTTGCCCTTCGGAGGTTATCACCTCCATCAGGCCTCGATGCTCTGCCACTACCCGGGCCGGTGTCAGCGCCGCATCGTGGCGGGAAAAGTGGGTGAGCGCGGCGCGCTCGTAATCGCGTCGAAATACGGGGCGAAAGCCCCACGCGGTCGCGAACGCGACCGAATACGTAGTCTCCAACGGTGAACTCCAGACAAGGATCTACAGGAGTCGCCGCCGCTGTCCGGATGGCAGCGTGGAGCGTCGGCGACCGTCATCATGCCCTGGCCTTGGCGCAAGCGACGCTGGCCGATGGGACACAGGGTGTCGGTTCGGTGCAGCGTGAGCCAGCGGCTGGTCAGTCACGGGTGCGGTCGCGTCACGTCCACGCGGGTCGTTGCCCAGGGGCTCCGGAAGCTGTCGTTAGGACAGCGCTCCAGTCGACAGCGCGGCGAAGAGCGATTCGAAGAGGGTCGCAACATCTTTCATACCACCACCTCCTCGCCAGGGGCTGCCTGTCGATAACCGAACAGCGAGTCGCAGGGTAGACGCGATGAATGGTCAGTCAAGCCCCATCTCACGATCGTGACGCGGGCCAGGGCCCAGCGTGAAGCTTCGCGGCATGACCGGGAGCTGTTTGGCTCAGAGCGAGGCGCCCTTCAAGCCGCTGTCTGGCCCGCTGACACCGGTGGAGCAGGGCGCTTCAAAGAAGGCGCCCGCTGGATGCTCTGCCGATGTTGCCCCAGCTGAGCCATCGTGGAGCAAAGGAGCTCGTGGCGCTCGGTGAGCTGCAGTCGACCGAGGATGCTCAGGCTTGGTGGGAGCAAGAGTCCTGGCCCGGATAATTCATGGAACTTCGAGGGAAACCAAGGAGGCGTAGTGCTGCCGGG
>JAAZYN010000186.1 GCA_014239625.1 Myxococcales bacterium
TAGCGCCTGCCCATCCGAAGGTTGCAGCCGAAGTCTGGTGAGAAATGCGGGCTAGAGCTCGACCTGTCGCATGTAGTTCGCGCTGGCCATCTCGCGAGTGACAGCGTCGGCGACCTTCTCGACATTTACGAACTCTTCCCAAGGGACCCGAATCACCGGGATGATTTTGGAGATGTCACCGATGAACGCCTCGTACTCGCGATGGAGTCGCTGCAGATACGTCAGCTCGATGCCACTCTCCACGCCGCGGCTGCGCTGTTGAATCCGATCGAATGACGTCTGCGGGCTCGCGTCGAGATAGACGATGGCGGTCGGGCGACACATGAAATTGGACATGTTTCGGAACAGCGACACGTATGTCTCGTAGTCGCGCGCGTTCATGAGCTTGGACTCCACGAGGACCCTCGCGAAGATGCTGTCTTCGTAGATCGTGCGGTCCTGCACTGCGCCGCGATCGCGCCAGATGATCTCCTGGTGCTGGTTGAAGCGTCGGTTGAGCAGGTAGACCTGCATCGCGAAGCTATACCGCGCGGTGTCGCGATAAAAGTCGGCGAGGTACTCGTTGTCACTGACGGGCTCGTAGTACACCGGTAGATCGAGGTGTTCGCCGAGGCTCTTGGCCAACGTGCTCTTTCTGACGCCGATCAGACCGGCGATCCCGATAAACGCCTTCCGAGCGGGCGCTGACGACGAGGTCATGCTGTCATCCTCCTTGCTGCCCTCCGATATCAGGAACCATGACGCCTCGTCCACGAGCGTTCCGCAAACCTGCGAGGCTCCTACCCCAACAGCAACGTCGTCTACCGGTCCAAGCGGGCCACCCCTTGCTCGAAGGGGACAGCGTCGGGAGCGACGGGCTCCTGGCGATGTACGCAAACGGCCTGTGCACGACTATCAATCTGGCCACCCCGCGGGATCAGGGCTGGTGCCAATCGCTGCCGTTGAGCCCTTGGGACGGCGCCGTTCCGTTGCCTTCAGCCCCGCGGGCACGCTGACGTGAGAGCTGCCTCACGACCGTTGCATCGCGTCCGCCAAGACCGTTATCGTGACGGACCGCAGCTGTGACCCGCGGGAGGTACCATGGACCGACGTGATTTCTTGAAGTCCTCAGCGGGGTTTGTGATGGGCTCCTCGCTGCTGTCTGGGCTGAGCCGTGAGGCCCACGCTGCTGACGGGCAGCCGTGCCGGTTCGTCTTCGTCGTAGAAGGCAACTGCGTGGAGCCGGTGACGATGTTATCGGACGCCACCCGAGCTGCGCTGGACGGCAGCAACGCCAGCGCCATCGTCGACAAACGCTGGTGGTACAAGGACTATCAACACGACGCGCCGCTGGAGATCGCGGGAGCTGGTCTGGCCACCGCCAGATCCATGGGCACCCTGGCAGGCGACGCTGCGGCGACCTCGCTCGAAGACAAGGCCATGGTCATCTACGGCCTGTCGAGCAAGATCAGCGGCGGCGGGCACACCACCTTCTCTGGAGGGTTATCTTCATCGCGCCCCAACGGAGCCATCCCGACGGGTCCGACCATCGACGGGTTCTTGGCGGCGCTGCCACAGGTTCGCCAGGGGGCGCCCTTCGAGGCCGTCCGCTTGGGGATCGCGCCCAACGACTTCACGAGCCGACTGAACTACGCCACCTGCGCCATCTCCGCCGCGCGCCCAGCACCTGTCATCGTCGATCCGACGACCGCCTACATCAACCTCTTCGGCTCGGTCGACGAGAACTACCAGGCCGCGTTTGCGCAGCGCACAGAGCTGCTCGACATCGCGCTGGGCCGCACGCAGCTCAAGCTGTCGCAGTTCAAGGCCGCCTGCGACCAACGCGCGAAGCTGGCCGAGTACGAGCTGTCCCTGCTGGAGCTCTTCGAGCGCCAGGGGATCTTGACCACCATGACGCCCGCCATCACCAGCGCCAAAGATGCGCTTCAGCACACCGGCCTGTTGACCTCGTCCAACCCGCACGACCGGCTCATCGCCCAGTTCGACATGGCCACCGCTGCGCTGATCGCGGGCCTCACCAACGTGGTTGTCATCGGCATCGGGACGGGCGGCGGGTTCGACCTCGAGTATCCGAACTACGCCGCTCAGGCCAACGAGCAAAAACGCCACGATTGCCATCACCTGGCCCAGAACTCCTCGGAGGCGTCAGCCTACCGTGACGTCATCCACAGCGTCACCGCCGACTACTTCGGCTTGACCGCGACCCTCGCCCGCGCTCTCGACGGCGTCGCGGAGGCAGGCGGGACGATGCTCGACAACACGGCCATCGTGTATCTGGGTGGCAATGGGGAACAACACCACTCCAGCGCGTCGGAGTTTCCCTTGCTTGTCATCGGCGGGCGAAACCTGGGTCTCAAGACGGACGGGCGCACGGTGGTCTATCCGGGGCTGTCGGCAGGCAACGCTCACCGGCAGCTGTCGTCGTTTTATACGACGCTGTCCCACTGTGTGGGGGAGACTATCCCGTCCTTCGGAAACGAGGGCGCCACCTTGATCAGCGAGGGCCCGCTGAGCGAGGTCTGGAGCTAGTGGCCCGCGTGGAGAGTTCCGTGGCGCTACGCGGCGCTTTTTCGTCCCGGACCGGCGTCGCTCGAGCTCGGATCGGCCCCACCACTGCCTTGCCCTCGTGCCTCGGCGGGGAACACGCCGCGGCGGACGTGAAGTCGCGCGCTCTGCGCCCAGGACGTCACGTCATGAAGACGCAACATTTGATTGGCTTCGTCCTGGCGGTGACGCTGCCGCTGGCCTGCCAGGCGGAGGTCCACACTCCCGCCGCGCCCGCGGACGCCATCGTCGAGGAGCTCGGTGGCCCCTCCGGGGGGGACACGGCGTTGGACTCGGGCCGGTCGGCGGACGCGGCCGACGTCGCCGGGGCAGACGCGGTCGCGTCCGATGCCTCCGCCGACGGGGCCGTCGGCCCCCCTGCCCCTGCGCACTGGGACGACTACTGCACCAAGGCGCTGTTTGCGGACTTCGAGCCGGAGCTGTCGGACCCCAACTGTTTCGAGCCGAGCGCGCTCTTCGACTGCAGCGCCGAGGCCGAGCCAGCCAGCCTCCCTGCCAGGGTTCGCCGCATCACCCGCACAGAGATGGTGCGCGCGGCCGGGATGAAGCTGGCCTCGGATCTGGGCCGCAACCCGTTCGAGCCGCCGCCGCACCTCAGCTACCCGACCTATGATCGGGGCGTGACCATCGACGTGGTCACCTTGGACCTCTACCTGAACGTCCTTCACCTCCCCGGCAAGGGGTGGACCAACGACCTCGACCCCCGGATCAGCTACACCTTTGTTTACGGTGGCGGCGGCGGGCCACCCGTGGACGGGTGCATCTGGGATGACGCCGAGCCGGACGCGGCCTGTCGCGCGCTCTGGGTGAGCAACTTCTTGGAAGGGGGGCTTCTGTTCAGGCCCCCCACCGCTGACGAGACGATGTTCATCGCGGGGCTGCTCGATGACGCGCTGGCGAAGGAGGCGAGCACCGGCGCGACGCGCCAGGAGACCATGTCATTTGTGGTGTCGGCCGCCTGGCTCAGCCCCGAGGCTTTGTTCCGGACCGAGTTCGGCGAGGAGACGCCGGATGCGGCCGGTCGCCATCGCTTGACCGACGCCGAGCTGGGAAAGCAGGTCGCATACATACTCACCGATCGCGGACCGGGGGCACCAGCGACCCACACCTCCACAGGCGGATGGCACACCGGCTGGTCCAACGCGACACAGGGCGATCGCGTCCCGTACCTGATGGACATACGGTCGGCGGTGGCGGATGGCGCCGTTCAAGACTCTGCGGTCATCGAGCGGTTGGTGCGTGACAACGTCGGCGGGCAGGATACGGCCCGGCCTGACCTTCACGTCGACTATTCGATCTCCAAAACGACCAAGCGCGGTGCCTGGTTTTTGGCGCCGAGGGTGCGGGACTTCTTTCGCGAGTGGCTCGGCTACCTCCCCGCGCAGAGCGCGTACAAGGACACCCCCGCCGCGACGTCGCGGTTCACCGCGGACGACTTCGACACTGCGCTCTGGGACTACATCGACAACCCCAACAGCGACGCGGTAACCGGCGGCTACAACGGCAACCTCAGCAACTCGGCGGGGGATGACGAAGCCACGCTGATCCAACAGATGGATGACTTCATCGCGCGCGTGGTGCTGGGCGACGAGGACGTCTTTCGGGCGCTGTTGACCTCCAGGCTCTACCGCGTGCCGTCCAGTCGTCCCGGCGGCCCCTGCACCTCGAGCACGGACTGCGACTCGAAGTGCCTCGACGGGCGCTGCTATGGGTCGACCTGGACCAGCCACCGGTACTCGGCGCTCGTGTATGACTTGCCAGGCCACATCGAGGCCGATGTCACCCCGGCCGACCACGCCAGCGGCTCTCGATGGGTCGAGATGGCTCAAGGCGATCGGGCTGGCGTCCTGACGCACCCTGCGTGGCTCGCCGCCCACGGTGACAACTTCGAGGATGGGCAGAGCGCCATTCATCGGGGGCGGTGGGTGCGGGAGAAGCTCCTCTGCGAGCACGTCCCGCCGCTTTCGAAGGTCCCCCCGGGGGTCGAGATCATGCTCCCGGACAGCCACCCCGATCTGTCGGCTCGCGACCGCATCTTGATGGCCACCGACAACGCGTTCTGCGGCGCCTGCCACGTGCGCATGAACTCCTTGGGGCTGGCCTTCGAGCAGTATAATCACGCTGGATTTCTTCGCGGATGGGATCATGACACCGACCCCCAGATCAGCCAGGGGCCCGTCGACAGCTCGACGCAGCTCGAGGGCGCGGGCTCCGATGGGGCCGTTCCCGACCCGGCGCTCCAGGGGCAGGCCTACGGGAGCGCCGTGGAGTTGGTGACGGCGTTGGCCGACTCCGAGGTGACCAAGCGGTGCTTCGTGCGGCAGGCGTTCCGGTTCTTCGCAGGGCGTGACGAGCGTCTCGCCGACGCCTGCACGCTAAGTCAGATGGAGCAGGCCTACGATCAGAAAGGCTCGTTCATCGACATGCTCGTCGCGCTCGCGCAGAGCGACACCATGCTCTATCGGGCGCGCCCGGAGTCGCCGGAGACGCAGACGTGTCCCTGAGCTGAGACTCGCGTTGGCCCCGATGACTGCCGGTTCTTCGGCTGCGGATCGGGAGCGCCGACAAGCGCGACCGACCCGGCTGGGCGGTCGACGACGACTGTCCAGCCGGGGGCGGTGAATCAACCTGTAGCGCCGGTGCCCCCTCACTGAGCTCCCGGCCTGGGCCAACCCGGCCCTGTGAGGCCTTCGAGGACCGCGCCCAGCTCTCGACCCTCTCCAGTCAACCGTTCGCGCCTCATCGCGGCGCTGCATCACCCAGCGGTGGCGGGGGGCGAGTCAAAACATCGAGCTGGCGCGACCTCCACTGAGCTCCCGCCTCCAGACAACCGTGGCTCGACGCTCCGGGCGGAACAGGATGCCCCACCCCAGCGGGTGAGAAACCCAGACCGGGACAGGTAAGTCCATTGGTATCAAACGGTTGCGATGTCGCGGCACGGGAGTCCCCAGAGACCCTCGGGAGTCCCCAGGCGAACGGCCTCTCGGGGGGAGGGAGATGCCCCTGTGTGGCCGTAAGTGGCTTGAATCTCATGATTTCGCGTGATGGTACGGACTTTGCTCTCCGCCCTGGTACCAACAACTGCCTCCACGGAGGCCGGAGAGACATGACCATGAACCAGCATCGCACCTACCTCGTCATCTTCATCGCCGGGATCGGTCTGGCCGCCCCCGGTTGCGGCATCTTTCAGAGTCTCATCGGCGGCAGCTCAGGCCCCGGTACGTCGACGCCGTCCGGTGACTACGCCGAGGCCTACCGCAAGGGCGACGAGGAGATGTTGACCAAAGACTGCAAACGCTCCCAGGACGGTCGCCTGATGGGTCGCGGTAAGCTCTACCCGGCGTGCGGCTATCTCAAGCAGATGCGTTTGGACCGGATGGCTGCGGCCGCTCGTAAGGGTGACATCGGGCCGGCCAAGCTGGCGTGCTCCGACAAGAACTTTGGCGACTGGCTGGACGGCAAGCCCATGAACGGCAAGGCCCCGAAGGGGGTGCCGGAGATGAAGATCGAGCCGACGGGGCAGATCGGCCATCAGGCCTGCTGGATCAGCACCCGCTTCCGTCGCGCAGCGGCGTCCGCGGCGCTCGAGAAGACCTTCGCCAGCTGTGCCCCCGTGCCCGATGTCGTGAAGGCCTTCAAGGACGTTGGTCATAAGTTGGACGTGCTCGTCCCGGGGCTCGTGAAGTGCAAGCGAGCCGACGACATCTTTACGTTGGTCGCAAAGACCGGGGATCCTACCGAGGTCCTGGAGGCCGCTCACGCGAGTGGCTTCGACGTCGCCAAGGCGTTCTACGCCAAGGTGTCTAGCCTCAAGAGCTCAAAGCTTATCAACGCCTTCGTGGACTTCGCGTTGGCCCAAAAGGTCGCGGTGGACTGCAAGCAGGGCCTTCGGTCCTTCAAGCGCGTTGGTGGCCGTGTGCTGGCGGCCGCAGCCAGCTACTATCGCGCCGGCAGCTGCAAGAAGGGGATCCCCCAGGTCAAGCAGCTCCTGGCCAGCAACAACCCGCGCCTGCGCTTGCATGGCTGCTGGGTCCTGGGCTCCCTGGGCGAAAAAAGAGAGCTGCCCGCCGTTCAGCGCCTGGCAGACCACGACCCGGAGTACAAGAAGGTCGACCTGGTGCGTCGTCAATACTGGGTGCGCGAGGGCTGCGCGGCGGCCGCCAACAAGATCGCCCTGCGGTGATGTCCACACCTTGAAGCGTCAGCGGAGCGGTGGCGCTACTCACCACGCCACACCCGGTTGTTCCGCTCACCCCGGAGAGTTGGCGCCGTCGTGATCCGCGGCGGCGCCGCTCGGAATGCGGGCTAGCCCGGATAATTCATGGAACTTCGAGCGAAACCAAGGAGGCGTAGTGCTGC
>JAAZYN010000187.1 GCA_014239625.1 Myxococcales bacterium
ACCTCTCGACAAGAAACCGAGAGGGCGATCCCGGCGACGCGTCGATGGGGAGCGCTCCGAAGGGGATGCCGTTGAGGGCGCCGTCGAGCACCAGGCGAATGGTCTTTGCCCCACCGAGGACCGCCTCGACCGGATCCCACGCGACCTGCCGGACCCTGCGCAGCAGCGGGATGGTCTCGTCACTCCCGGCGCCCGCCTCGATGGCCTTGCGAAACGCCGTGATGGCGCCGTCGATGGGTCGAGCCGCGCCCAACACCACGCGGATGGGGGCCGTGCAGCGCCCTGGCAAGATGACGAACGCCAGGTAGGCCTTGGCCCGCGTCGACGAACCCCCGGACTTGGCTCGGGGAGGAGCCGACCGGATAGGAGGCGTCGGCATGTTGTCGTACCGGACGTAGTCGACGATCGCCTCATCGGCCTCGAGCGCGCCGCAGATCTCCGCCAACCCGGCGCGTTGCTGCCTGGTGTCGTCGGCGAACGCGGTACTCATCAGGCTCAGCTCCCGCTCCAGGGCCTCTTTGTTCCGGCTGAGCTGGATGAGGCGAGCCTCGTGTTGGGCCGCCTTGCCCGGCTCGGGCAGGGCGAAAGCGAGGCTGGACAGCTCGCTTCGAACGCTCGAGAGGGCCGAGAGCTTCTTGGCGACCTCGGGCGTCGCCCCTTTCGCACGCAGCCGCTCGGTCTGATCGACCAGGGTGCCAAGCGCCACCGACTTGAACCGCAGCAGCGCCTCATACATTCGCGCCGCGTGCTCGGGACCATCGAGCAGGGTCAAGGCCACCCCGAGTGGCTCTCGCTTCTGGGCGACCAGGGTCAACCGCTCTCGCTCGGAGGCGGTGTAGAGCATCGGCTCCAGAGTAGCCTGGGTCACCTGAAGAGCCGCGAGGGCATGCTGGCGCGCCTTCTTTCCCTTCTTCATCGCACGATACACGTCCGCCAGCAGGGCGTGGGACTCGGCCGTGTTCGGGTGGGACCGCCCACC
The DNA here is from genome assembly GCA_014239625.1 of Myxococcales bacterium. Taxonomy (GTDB): domain Bacteria; phylum Myxococcota_A; class UBA9042; order PHBI01; family JAAZYN01; genus JAAZYN01. The sequence goes on from JAAZYN010000187.1 coordinate 980, forward strand.
CATGACCTTCTGATTGATGGCCAGGGCAGCCTTGGCACGCCTGATGGCCGGCTTCACGCGCCCCACGCTCAGCAACGCGCCGGCCATGAGCTGGTGGAGGGTGGCCATCTGGGGGTGACGCCTGCCGAGCTTTGCGGCGTAGACTTTCTCAGCCTTCCGGTACGCGCTGAGGGCCCGCTCGGTGAGGCCCTGTTGGGTGTGGACCCACGCCAGGTTCAGCAACGACGTGGCGACCGACACGTGGTTCGGGCCGTACAGCGCCTCGAAGATGCCGCGCGCTCGGGCGTGCTGCTCCTCGGCCTCCTTGTAACGCTGGTTTCTCGCCAGCAGGGCCCCGACGTTGTCGACCATGGTGGCGGTGCGCGGGTGATTGGCGCCGAGCTTCTTCTCGATGGCCACGGCGGCGCGCCTCAGCGCAGCCAGCGCCCCCGAGAGATCCCCTAGTTCTTGAAGGATCATGGCGTAGTTGTTGAGGTTGGTGGCCGTGTGCACCCCATCTGGTCCGTCGAGGCGCAGCCACATCTTGGTCGCTCGCTCCATCAGCGTCCGAGCCGAGCTCACATCCCCGCTGTCCCTCAACGCGTTGCCGAGGTTGTCCAAGGTCATGGCGACGTCGCGCTCGGCGTCGCGCCCCTGCTTTTCGAGCAGGGCCAGGGCCTGCCGAAAGAGCGTGGCAGCGCCGGCGTTGTCTCCGCTCTGACGCAACGCGAGCGCCGTCACGTTGAGCGCTTGGCCGTAGGGATAGGACGTCACACCGTGGCGTCGCCCGATCTCGGCCAGCTCCACGCGCCGCGCCTGGTAGGCGTCGCGGTAGCGACCGGCCCGCGTGTAGACACGCGCCGTGACTTGCGCCAGCTGCAACGCGAAGCTCGCCCTGTCCGCCGGCTTGAGCGCGCGGGCCCGGCCCCGCAGAGACTCGGTCTGGATCACGGCGGTTTTCACCTGCCCCGCCCGGCCCAGGATCTCGGCGTAGGTGGCCTGGTACCGGAGGGTCTGAAGGTGCCCCGGCCCGGTCGCCTTGGACTGGCGCGCCACGGCCTGCCTGGCGTACGTGAGCGCCTCCGCGTGGCGTCCGTTATAGGTCAGCGTCTGCGCGAGACCATGGGCCGTGGTCGCCACCTGAATATCGCCGTTGGGGCCTTGCGACGCGAAGATCTCGAGGGCCTCGAGGTACGACCGTCGCGCCTCCTCGAGGCGTTTGGCGTAGGCCTGCGAGACCGCCAGGCTGCGCAACACCCAGGCCACGGCGACGTCCTTGGCGCCATGCAGCCTGCGCGTCAGCGGCAGGGAACGACGGAACGCGGCCAACGCCTCCTGGTGCCGCCCGACGTGCGTGTAGGCCTTCCCGAGCCGAAACAGAGGCAGGGCCAGCTGAACGTGCTCTGTGGACTTGAGCAGCTTCTCCATGAGCGTGATGCGGCGCGCCCGGACGGCGCTCTCCTTGGCGTGCCGACGGCTACCCTCGAGGAGCTCGGCGTGGGTCCCCATGGCCTTCACCACGGGCACGCTCTCGGGCCCGAATCGTTTGGCGCGAAAGGTCACCCACTGCCCGGCCTTGTCGGCGGCCTCAGAGGTCTTCCCGGCCCGCGCCAGGTCACGGATCTCGGCGAGCAGGGCCTGGTCCTTGGCATCGGCGGCGGAGGGAGGCTCGGTGGCCGACGCCGCCCCCGGGAGCAGCGACACGACCAGGACGATCGAGGCGATGACGCGCATGGTTACTTCTAGCACGCGCAGGCGTTGATGCGTGTTCCCCGGACATGGTAGACCTTTCGCCCCCCCCGATTCGGAGACTGCCGATGACCTCGAACACATTGGTTCTACGGTGGCGCGCGCTGCTGGTGACCGCCTGCTTTCTCCCCGTCTCCCTGACGGGCTGCCCGGACGGCGCGGGGAGCAACCCCACCGGAGACGCCGGTGTCTCTGCGGAGACCACCTTCGACTCCGGCGGAAACCAGGATGGGACCACCGGGCCTGATGAGGGGACGCCCGACAGCGGGACGCCCGACGGCGGGACGCCGGACACCCAGGTCGACCCGGACATCCCGGTGGTCGAGGGCGCGTTCGGCTGGCCGTGCCAGACCAACGGGGACTGCGACAGCGGCTGGTGCGTGGAGAGCGGCGACGGATACGTGTGCACCAAGACCTGTGACCTGAACTGCCCCAACGGCTGGGACTGCAAGTCGGTCAACAGCGGCTCGGACCTGGTGTTTTTGTGCCAACCCCGGTTTCAGAAGCTGTGCGTCCCGTGCACCGAAGACCTTCAGTGCAACGGCGGCCGCTGCCTTCAGATCGACGGCGAGAGCCAATGCACGTTCAGCTGCGACATCGAGCAGGCGGACGCGTGTCCGGGGGGCTTCACCTGCGAGACCGATTCGGATGCGGGCGGTGACTTTTGCAAGCCCAACTCCGGCAGCTGCACCTGCACCGAGGACACCGCTGGGGCCCAGCGGGGCTGCGAGCTGACCAACGGGATCGGCACCTGCACCGGCTTCGAGACCTGTGATCCGACCGCTGGCTGGACCGGCTGCACGGCCTTCGAGCCGGCCGACGAAGACTGTGACGGAGCGGACAACGACTGTGACGGGCTCATCGACGAGGACCTGCCGACCGACCAGGCCTGCACCAACGAGGTGGCCGGGGTGGGGTCGTGCCAAGGCGTCGACGTCTGCATGGGTATCAACGGCTGGGTGTGCCAGGGGCCCCAGCCCTCCGAAGAGACCTGTGACTTCCAGGACAACGACTGCGACGGCGAGATCGACGAGGACTTCAAGGCCGGCGACGTGTATCAGTCCTTCGAGCACTGCGGCACCTGCAACTACAGCTGTGGGCTGGGCTTCCCCAACGCCGCGAGCACCGAGTGCCTGGTGTTCGGCCAGACCCCTCAGTGTGTGGTCGACGAGTGCGAGGAGGGGTTCGTCAAGGCCAACGACTTCCAGTGCCTGCCGGACGCGGCCAGCATCTGTCAGCCCTGCGCCACCGACGCCAACTGCCTGGGCACCGACTCGGCCTGCGTGCAGCTGGCCGAGGGGACGTACTGCAGCCAGAGCTGTAGCAGCGTGGCCGACTGTCCGGCGGGCTATGACTGCGCCGCGGTGGCTGGGGTGGCGACGACGCAGTGCGTGCCGAGCAGCGGGTCGTGCTCCTGCGACGGCACCAACCTGGAGCTCCAGCGGAGCTGCTCGGAGACCTTCACCCCGCCGGCGCCGCAGCCGGAGTACACGTGCAGCGGCTTCGAGCAGTGCACCGCCACCGGCTGGGGCGGCTGCACGCTCCCCACCGAGGAGTGCGACGCGGTGGACAACAACTGTGATGGCCAGGTCGACGAGGGCTTCGTCAACGGCGACGGGGTCTACGACAAGGTGGAGCACTGCGGCGGCTGCGGGATCAGCTGCCTGGCCCTGGGCTTCGAGAACGCCTCACCGAGCTGCGACATCAGCGGCGCGGTACCTCAATGCACGTTCACCTGCAACACGCCCTATCAGGACGTGGACGGTAACCCGACCAACGGCTGCGAGTGCCTCCCACAGGCCGGCGACGACCTGGTAGGCGACGGGCTGGACACCAACTGCGACGGCATCGACGGTGAGGTCGGCAACGGCATCTTCGTGGCCAAAAACGGAGACGACGCGAACCCGGGCACCATCGACGAGCCCAAGCTGACCATCGCGGCGGGGCTCGCCGCGGCCAGCAGCGGCAACAAGCGTGACGTCTACGTGGCGACCGGCGTGTACAGCGAGAACATCGTGCTGATAGACGGCAAGGGGCTGTTCGGCGGCTACTCTCCCGACTTCCGCGACCGCGACCCGATCACCCAGGAGACGGCCATCCTCGGCGACGTCCCGACGGGTAACCAGGCCGGCACGATCACGGCGGCGGGGCTGGGCAACAGCGGCAACGCCAAGACCATCGTCGATGGCTTCACCATCTTCGGCTACAACGCCGCCAACCAGGCCGGCGAGAACAGCTACGCGCTGTACCTGAGCGAGTGCGGGAGCAACGTCGAGGTCACCAACAACCGCATCATCGGCGGCCCCGGTGGCAATGGCGGGCAGGGTGGTGGCGGCAGCGACGGCAACGACGGCCAGGATGGCGCCGGCGGCGACGATGTGTACGACACCGGCACGGATCAGTGCGTCGCCTCCATGGAGCTGCCAGGTGGAACGGGTGGCACGAACACCTGCACCGATGGGACGGCCCTGCATGGAGGGGATGGCGGCGAGTCCAAGTGTCCCGTCTGGGGTGCGGCCCCGGCGAGCTCCGAGTACGGAAGCGACGGGGTCGGAGCAGGCGCCGGAACAGGCGGCGAGCCAGGCTGGGACAGTAAGATCCCATCCACGCCTCCAAGCCCCAGCTGCGGCCTGTGCACAGTGGACTCCGACAACATCGCGGAGGGAGCTCCCGGAACCGACGGTTCGGAGGGAAGTGACGGTCTCGCTGGAAACGGGTGCAACGCGGCCCAAGGCACGGTCGCCGGCGGTCAGTGGATCGGCGGTGCGGGCTCCGACGGAATCGACGGGACCCACGGGCGCGGCGGTGGTGGCGGCGGCTCAGGCCGCGGCAACGATCTCACCGGGTGCTCCAACCCGCACATTGGTGATGACGTTGGCGGAAGCGGCGGCGGAGCGGGGTCGGGTGGTTGCAACGGCACGGGCGGCGATGCCGGTGACGCGGGCGGTGGCAGCTTTGGTGTCTTTATCGTCTATTCGAACAACACGACGGCCGTCCCGATCGTGGCCGACAATACGATTCGGCGCGGCTCTGGTGGGGCCGGCGGCACGGGAGGTCCTGGGGGGGCCGGCGGCGTGGCCGGCTTCGGCGGGCTGGGTGGCGCCCACGGGACGGGGAGCGCGATCTTCTGCTCTGCGGGCGGAGGCGAGGGAGGCGATGGCGGTCGCGGCGGCCACGGTGCCGGCGGCGGCGGTGGTTGCGGCGGAGCCAGTTACGGCATCTTCGCCTGGAACGCTTCTGGAAGCGCGATCCAAGCCTACAACGCCGCCAACGCGTATCAGACCGGCGGCTCCGGAGGCACTGGTGGGCTCGGAGGGCCATCCCTGGGCAACAGCGGTGGTGCTGGCCTCAACGGTGTCTCTGCGGACACGAACTTCTGAGCGGCTCGCCCGGATCCGGGCGAGCCGGTGCCCTGCGCGGAGGCGTCGCGCTGACCGGCGCGGCGCGAACCAGAGGCTGGTGACGTCGTCGTCGACAGCGGTCACCCCAGCCGAAGCGAGGTCGCGCCCGTGAGCGCCGCGGAACCGTGGGTTGCAGCCCGACGGCCATGGAGGATGCGGGGCGGCCGCGTGTGCCAGGCATGGCGGTCGGGCTCAACGCGACGGGCGCGTCCACAGCCCGTTTTCGCGGCCGCCGTGTTGGACGCGCTCCGCGCCGCCCCCTGGGTCAGGGCTCGACCTTCTGTCGCGGCGGGCTGGCGGCGCAACGAAAGCCCAGGTCCGGCCGCCGCTCCGATGGGTCATCGACCACCCGGGTGTACAGCGCGCTGGCGTGTTTGGCGGGCATGACCCAGCTGGCGCCTCGGTTCACCTTGCCGGACGTGTCCGAACGCTTGGTGCCTCCGGGGTAGGCCGTGTAGTCGCTGGCGGTCCACTCGCGGAGGTTGCCCCCCATGTCCATGGCGCCGAACACGCTGGTGTCAGCCGCTCGCGAGCCTCGCGGGAAGGGCTCGCGAGCCCCGCAGCCGCCCTTGCGACCCCGCTTGACCACGGTCACGTCGCAGGACGCCGCGCCCGCGCCCCACGGAAACCGTACCCCCTTCGACCCGCGCCCGGCCACCTCCCACTCCACCTCCGTCGGCAGCCGCCGGCCCGCCCAGGCGCCTGGTTCGAACACGTCCCCGGCGGGCGTCGATCGGTTCCTCGGCGGGCGGCGACCCGGACGCCGGCCGCGGCAGTACGCGCGCGCGTCGTTCCAGGACACCTG
>JAAZYN010000188.1 GCA_014239625.1 Myxococcales bacterium
TCGGCGTCATTCGTCTACTTCTCCACCGAAGGGGGGGAGGGTGAGCTGTGCACCGAGGTCGGCGAGCCCGGACAGGAGCCGCCGCCGAAGGTCTTCTGGGACCTGCACTTCGCCTGGGAGAGCGGTGGCGTCTGGAACACCGAGGTCGCTCAGTCGATCATCCACGTCGGCGGTCCACCTGGCCTCGACTATCGGGTCTCCCCAGCCGGGGTGCCGTCTGTCGCGACCATGATCGGGGAGCCGGCCGAGCTCTTCAAGTGGTGCGGCGCCAACGACACCGGGCTGTTGCAGCGAAGCGGCCCCGGGGCGTGGGACGTCATCACCGCCGCCGCGGAGTCCGGTGATGCGCCGTCCACGTTGCGCGGCAGTGACTTTGGGACCGTGGTAGGCGTATGGCCCGGGCTGACCTTCGATCCCGCCGGCAGCCCTGTGATCGTGTACAAAGACAGTCACGGCGGTGGTGGCCTCCAGACCGACGATTGGCGTAAAGCCGACCTCGAGTTGGCATGGGCCGATAGCCCCGCGGGGGGGAGCTGGAACCACTTCCAGGTCGACGAGAACAAGGGCGCCGGCAACTTTGGGCAGGTCGTCTTCGACTCCACAGGGCGGCCCATCACCATGCACCACAACCCGACCTCCAACGCGGCCAACAACGAGCATGGATTGTGGGCGAGTCGCTCGCCTGATGGCGGTCAGACCTGGGAGCGGGTGCAGATCAACATCGGTGAGAACCGTGAGCGCCCCTCGATGATCGTTCACCCGGACACCAACAGCCTGTGGATCGTCTACTACCGCGTCAGCGACAAGCTCCCAGAGGTGGCGCGCAACGTCGACCCAGACAACTGGACGGACCTCACCAACGGCTGGGAGATCGAACGCTTCGGCGACTCTCAATACAACGAAGGCGCGCACCCGAGCATCGCGCTGGCCCCCGACGGGCGGGTCGGAGTGGCCTACTATCGCTGCGGCCGCTCCGTCGACACGACCTGCGACACCGATGACGACGCGGTGATCTTCGCGTGGTGGGAAGACGGGGAGTGGACCCGGGAGGTGGTCGACGAGGGCGACGAGGGCAACTGCGGCATGAACCCCGCGCTGTCGTTCAAGCCTGACGGCTCACCGTTCATCGCGTACCAGTGCGCGGTGCGAGTAGGGGGCACCAGTGACTTTCAGTTCGAGGTCCGCGTGGCGACGAGGGAGCCGCTGCCGTGAGCGCGCGTGTGCTCCGGGGGCGCCTGGCGCCCCGCGACGACCGTCAGCGCTGGCTGGGCAGCCTCCGAGGGGGCCGCGGGTGGCGCTCTCGGAGAGCCTCGCGCTGCGACCCGGGGGCGCCTGTTGTGAGGGCGCGCGTGTGTTGGCTCCTCGTGGCGATCGCGATCACCGCCAGCTCTGGTTGTGCGGCCTCCGAAGGCGAGCTCAGCGGTTCTCTGGGCGAGTTCTACACTCTGCACTGCGACGAGGTGCGCGCCCGACTCTACGACTCCGAGCTGTCCATCGAGTACATCGACTCACGTACCGGGGAGGTCTCAGTGCGCGTGACCGTGGCGCGGACCAAACAGGACCCGTCCGGTCCCGACCAGGTGGATCTGGCGTCCAGCGGCGATGTCAGCGGAACTGCTGACGGTAACCTGATCCCCACGTTCACGTCAGGCACGCTGTGGCTGCGCGATTACTCTCCGCGCTCCGGGGCCACCGTCCGAGGAGACTTCGACGTGACCTTCGATGTGGGGGTCAACGAGGTGGCGCTCCACGGCGATTTCGATACGGTGCTGGAGGTCGTCGACTTCTTCTGAGGGCACGGAGCGATGGCGCGGCCGGTGTAGGGCGCCCGACGCACCAGGCCCGCGTCTGTCACCCGGTCTCCAGCGACGCGTCCGGAGCTCCGCGCGAGCGCGCCGTGGCCGCAAGCGAGATCCCCGGTCACCAACCCGTCAGGTCGACGGGGCAGGCTTGGCCGACTGCTGCGGTGGCGCGACCTTCCGCTCCCCCTCTAGTAACCAGAACGCCTTGTTGTCGCCGCCTCCGCGAATCCAGCCTGCGTACACCTGCCAGGCCTTCCCCGCCGCCCTGTGAGCCGCCAACGAGGCTTTGAGCACGGCGCGCCTGAGGTCCGTGGCCTCTTGCCGTTGCCTGTCGACGCTCTGTGTCAGGGGCGCCAGATCGTAGACCGCGATGTCGTGCCGCATGGCGGTGGTCGCGTTGATCAGCAGCTGCTTGGCCCGGGCCAGGTCCAGCTCCTTTTCGGCCTGCCTGATCGTCAACTGGACATAGGCCACCCGGGTCTCGGCCATGAACTCCATCTTCGAGGCCGCCTGAGCGCCCCCCGCGTCGCTGATGCGCTTGGCTTGCCCACGGAGCTCCTGGACGAGCTTGAGGGCCCTCCGGCGACTGGCTTGCGCTTCTTGAAGCGCCGCGCTGGCGACACTGACGGCGTCCTCACTGTCGGCGATCCATCGCTGAGACTCGATGGGGAGGCGACCGTCGTAGATGCTCAGCAGGCTGACCCCCCCACAGCCCGTCACCAGGAACGCCAAGAGCCAAACCGCCAGAGCACGTGGCTGAATCACAGGCTTCTCCCCGCGCCCTTACCCTTCGGCCACTTCTGGAACACCGTCTTGGAGGCGGAGGCCAGCCCGAGCTTCGACAGCGCGCTGGCCAGGTTCTTGCGGCCCATCTCGAGGCCCCCATCAGCCGCCTGGGCGAAGGCGTCCAGGCCGCCGGTCACGTCGCCCGCTTTGAAGCTGGCGATGCCCAACATGTTCAGCTCCTCGGGCCCGCCCCCGTTCTGGACAGCCCGCGCAAAGACAAGCCGCGCCATGTGATGGTCGCCTGCGTTCAGATACAGCTCGCCCAGCTCCTTGAGCGTGCCGAGCGCCTTGGCGTTCTTCGCGAGCTTTCCGCGGAGCGCGTCTATCCTCGGGCTCTTTCCGACGCTGCTGCGTCGTTTCATTCGGTCGTAGGTCGCCGGGTCAGCGGCTGGCAGTCGACCTCTCAGGCAGGCTCGCACCGGCGCGGTGAACACCTTGTTGGTCCACGCTTGGGCAGCGCACGCCTTGAGCGCCTCCTTGGCGGTCTGCTGCAGCCCTTTGACGCGCCGCGCCAGGCCCTTGTCAAACGCTTTGGCGTCCGCCCCTGTCACATCGGGTGGGGCGCTCAACCCTTTCAACACGTTGGAGACGCGATCGGAGACATATGCCAGCCTGGCGAGCGCAGCCGGAGTGTAGACCGGGCTGCCCTGCCGCGCGGCGTTCAGGTACCCCTGCTCGGTGACCTCGAGCAGAGTCAGGTACTCCTGGATGGAGTCCAGGTTCTTCTCCACCGTGTACGATAACAGCACGATCGTCAGCGCCTCGGCTGTCCCATACTGAGCGCGCGCCTTGGCCTCCTCGCTGGCCTCAGCGGTCTCGCCAAGGACCCCGCCGAGCGCCTCCTCCGCCTCCTCCGCCTGCCCCTTGTGGATATAGGCCATGCCCAGGCGAGCCAGCACCTCGGAGTTGCCGAGCCCCTTGAGCGGCCCGAGGATCGCGATAGTCCGGTCGTCGTCGCCGAGCCTCTCGGTCATCTCCGCGAGTTTGGCGGCCGCTTTGCTCTTCGCCTGAGGTTGCTTGGCCAGCCGGACAGCGCGCTGGTACGACCGCAGGGCCCGGTCATCGCTAGCGAACTGTTCGTGAATCTCCCCGGCTGAGACCAGCAGCTGCACCGCCTGATCCGGGTTGGCCTTGGCGGCTTGCGCGTACAGCTTCAGCGCCTTGTCGTAGTCGAAGGTCGCCATCGCCGTCTTGGCCAGCGTCGCGATGATGCCCGCCGCCTGTTCACTCTTCGGGTATTTTTGGATCAGCTCCTGCCCCAGCTCGAACAGGCGCTTGGCGTCACCCTGCGCGCGCGCTGCGACGAACGCGTTGACCAGGGCACGCTCGCCCAGGCTCGTCCCTTCGTACCGCTTGATGAAGTTGTCGAGCTCTGTGGTGTCGCCGCCCTCATCGCCGGCGGCCGACAAGGACACCTCGTCGAGTTTGCGTCGATTGGCCGCGGCGACGATCTTCTTGATCTCGCCTTTGAGGGTGTCGTCGGCGGGGCTCCCTGCCGACATGAAGCGCCGGCCTACCGCGTCGAGCGCGTCGTAGTCGTTCAGCACGTTGTAGGCGTCGAGGATCAGATGGATCGCTGCGGTCGCCTCCTTGGTCTTGGGATATTCATAGGCCACCGCGCTCAGTCGCTGAACAGCTGTGTTGAAGTCCCCTTCATCATAGTGCGTCTGGGCGATCGCCAGCTTCACGTTGCGGGCCTTGTCGGGCGCCAGCGGGTACGCGAGAAGTAGACGCCCCGAGCGTCGCAACGCCGCGCGCACCACCACGCGCTCCACGCGATCCCGCTCGGTGAGGATGGACAGGGACTTCTGGAACTGGACGACGGAGTCGTACAGCGACCCCTCACGGCGTTTGGGGTCGCCGATAAGGTCGGAGGCCTCGGCGTACCTCAGCCCGGCGTTCATCACGTCGCCGACCTCCGACAGCACGTCGGCCAGGTTCAAGAGCACGTCGATCTTGGCCGCGCTGTTCGGAAACGCGTCGAGGTACGCTGCATAGCCGTTGGCGATGCTTCGGGCGACCGCGAGTCGGGCCTTCTTTTTCTTGCTCGTGGCTTTGTTGAGCGCCGCCTGGGCGCGGGTGACGAGGTCGCGGGTGTATTGTTCGAACTCCTTGATCGTGAGGTCGCGCATCTCCGTCGTCGTCTCGACGCGATTGACCTGCCGCTTCATCGCGTCCGTGATCAGCGTCACGTCCGCGCCGATCTGGCTCCAATCCTTGGCGCGTTTGATGGCGCCGTACAGCAGCCGGGCGTCGTCGAGTCGATCCGGGTCCGTGGGAGCCAGGTGAAGCAGCTCGCGGGTGGTGACGATCGAACCGCGGGCCTCGTTGAGCACCGCATACCGAGCCGCGAGGCGTTCCAGAGCGGCGATGTACGTCGCGCGATTGTAGGCCTTCTTTCGCAGGTACCGGATGGAGGTCTTCCAGGGCTTCTCTCGAGCGAAGCAGTACATGGCGTCGACCAACGCCTCGCGTCGGACGTCGATGTCGCCGTTCTGACTGGTGCCGCCCTTCTCTACCAGGCCGGCGCCCTTGAGCTGACGGGTCGTGTCGTCTTCGACGGCGAGTGACGGGCCTTGAGCGCGCGCCAAGTAGTCGGTGGACGCCTTGATCGCTTTTTCGAAGGAGCTCAGGGCGTTCTTGCAGCTGGTCCGGTTCACCCAGACCCAGCCCAGCTTGTACAACGCCAGACCGCTGACCCGCCGGAGGCCGCTCTTGACGATCTTGTTGTAGAAGACCTCGGACTTGTCCAGCTCGCCCTTGTCGTACCAGTAGTCGCCGAGCACGAGGAGAGCCTCCGGCGTCAATGCGCTGTCGGGGTGCTCTCTGGTCAGCCGCTCGAGCGTCTTGAGCATGTCATCGTATCGGCCCAACTCACGCAGCTCATGGCCGATGTTGAACAGAACCCGGGGTCGCAGCTTGGAGGCCGGGTAGCGGTCGATGACCATGTTGTAGATCTTGATTGATTCCTCTTTCAGGAACCTTACTTGCGGTGCGTGAAGGACCGCGCTGGCCCGCTGCTCGCGTTCGTAGGCCACCTGATAGTGGTAACGCGCCTCCTCGGATTGCAGCTCGGCCAGGCGGACGTACAATTCGGGTAGATAGTCCGCGCCGTTGCTCAGCGCGATGGCCCGCCGGGTCTCCTGGATGGCGTTTCGGACCTTGGTGATGCGAATGCGCAACCGTTCGATATAGGCCGGGTCTCCGACCTTCGTCTGGTTCGTCGCGCAGCTGCCGGCGAGCAGCAAAAGCGCCAGTGTCGGCGCGATCAGTCGATGCATCGGTCGCTCAGGGTCACCACCAGGTCGTCGAGCTCATCTGTCCAGAATTCGCCCACGAACCCATAGAATATGTTCTTGCCACCAGGTCTTACCTTGATGAGCGGCTTCTCTTTGACCCCCGGTGGGCGTCTCCGGCCGCGCAGCAGCGCTACCGAGAGCTCGTGCAGAATCAAACGCACGCCCTCTTCGGCGCGAAGCAGGTCTTCCGCGACGCGCCGCACCTCCACCCGCAGGTCGCGCTCTTCACGTCGCTTGGCCTCGGCCAGGCCACGGGTGTAGAGGGAGGTCAGGTACGCTTTTAGCGGGGCGCCCACGGACTGCCCGCTGATGAGTCGCCGCTCGCGCGCGAGCAGTCGACGGAACTCCGCCAAGGAGCGGGTCGTGCCTCGCAACTGCGCGGCGCCGCGCAGCGCCTTGGAGCTCGCGAGGGGCACCCCGGCGTGCAGGTCGTCGAGGGCGTCGCCGTGCCGTTGCTGGAGGCGCACCGCCGCGCGCCGCGCGTGGTTGAACTGGCAGAGGCGGCGCAGCGCGAGGGTCTCGAGGAGGAACCGCTCTGGCGCGATGAGCTTTTGGTAGACCGGCGCATCGAGGGCCACCAGGAGGCCCAGAGCACGTCGCGAGTCGCCGAGGTAGAAGTGGGACCACGCCATCTCGAGGAGCAGCTCCGGCTCGTCGGGCGCCAGCTCCCGAAGCTTCTCGTACATGGCCACGGCCTCGGCGAAGTCTTTCGTCTCGAAGGCCAGACGCGCCAGCGAGCGGACCACGTCCCGTCGGAGCGTGTCGGGTAGCGTCTCCTGACCGGCCAACGCCCTGAGCGCTTTGGTCGCGACGCCCAGTTGCCCTCGGGCGATGGCGCGGACGACCCGGACGTATTTGGCGCGAAAGAAGTACGGGCTCGTCGTTGGAATTCTGCTGAGACGCTTGTTGGCCCAGTCGTCGAGGCGGGCGGCGGCGCTGTTCTTTCCCTGGAGGTAGTCGAGGAACGGTTGCACCTCCGCCGGGAGCTGCGCAAATTCACTCGACGCCAAAAAACCCTTAACC
>JAAZYN010000189.1 GCA_014239625.1 Myxococcales bacterium
CCTTGACTGGACAAAATACCAATAAACTCATACCAGCTGCATTTGAAATTTTTGAAGTTTGGAATCAACGTATTTCGACTGGGAAGCTTAATCAATGGCTCGTGATGATGACCGAACGCCATCCACCCCCGAACTCCGCTGTCGGCGGAGTCGGGCCAGGCTGCGCCGTCACCCCACGCCACACCCTGGTCCGGGACGTACCCGCCGAAGAGGAAGAACCCTCCGTTGACGGCCGCGGCGAGGCCGAGCGAGGAGGCCCAGCTGGACGTCTTCTGCCCTCGCTCAGCGCTCGTAGTGGCCCGCATCCGCACACCTGGAGCGCACAGATCGATGCGGGTCGCGCGGACGCGGTTGGGCCCCGCGACCACCTCCTCGAGCCGGTCGACCCCGGGCGCGACGCCGATCCACTGGGCGCTGACGTCGCGCGCTGCTGCCACCACCGCGACCACGGCGATGGTGACGGCGATGGTGACGGCTCGCATGCCTCATTGTATCCCATTGTCGGCGCGATTCGCGCGAATTTTGGCAAGTACCCCGGCGCCAGGGTGGGTCATCGGGGTCATCCGTCCGGGAGTCCCCATCCCGGGTCAGGTCACCCGCCCGGGAGTCCCCATCCCGGGTCATCCGCCCGGGAGTCCCAGCCGTGGGTCATCCGCCCGGGAGTCCCAGCCGTGGGTCATCCGTCCGGGAGTCCCCATCAGCGTGGGTCATCGGGTCATCGGTCCGGGAGTCCCCGTCCCGGGTCATCCGGGATCAGAGCCGGAACATGAAGCGCGACTCGAACATCCACGACATCACGGCCTCGCCGTTCTCGTCGTGCAGCGCGTCACCTGGGAACAAGACGGCCGCCTCGAGCACGAGGCCGAAGAGGTCCTTGTAGTGGTACTCCAGGCCGAGGTCGATCTCGGTGCCCCAGTACGTGCCTGGCCTTCCGCCGTGATAGTTGACCAGGTCATCGTCGATGAACTCGCCGTCCCAGGCCAGGATCGATTGAATCGGATCGGCCGCTGGCATCACGGTCCAGGCGAAGACCGCACCCAGCTTGATCAACAGATCATGGTCGAAGCCCGGGCCGCAGTGTTTGAACGGCTCGATAAACACTTGAGGGTTGATGATGTTGGCGTTGGTGACCCGCCCATCGGTCTGCACCTCCGTCAGTGGGAACGACTTGGCCTCGAGCTGGATCAGGTTCTCGATCCCAACGGCGGCCGAGCGCGCGGACTGGAACGCTAGGATGTGCTCGAAGAGCAGCAAGCCGAGGTTGGTGTCGCGCGCCCAGGTGCCCGTCTTCTGGGTGGTCTCGGGCCGCGGGTCGAGGTCTCCGGAGGCGAACGCCCACACCCCCAGCAGCGTCACCGGACCCAGCTGGCCCTCGAACCACAAGCGCGCCGTCTGACTCTGGATGCGTTGATCGACCACGGGCCGGCTGTTGAGCTCGGAGAAGCCAGCCGACAGCTCGCGGGTCGTGCCGTCGATGATCGTGAACTGCGCCTCGAAGTAGAAGTCGCCGAGCTCCAACTCGAACTTGGTGGGAAACGCGAACACGCTCGTGTTGTACGGGCAGTCGTCGCCGTCGCAGTTGTCTTCGGTCTCGCTCCACCGGTAGGTCAGCGTCGATGTGAGCCGCAGCCGACCGTCCACGCCAGCGAGCTGGAAGTGCTTGAGCTTCCAATCGAGCTGGAAGGCGAACTGCTCCAGGTCGTCGTCGGAGCGATAGATGTCGTCGCCCACCAGGATGTCGTAGACCAGTCCCATGAACACGCCGTCGTCGCGGTCGCGGTCCACTTTGTGGCTCGAGTCGGCCAGCATGAGAAACGCCTCGCTGATCTTGGTGCCGAAGAGGAAGCGGTCGCTGGAGTTGTGGTAGTGGCTCACACCCCACAGGTTGCGCCCGGTGCGCCCATCGTTGATGGCGAGGTTGCCCGCGTCGGCCGTGGGCATGCGGCCGGCGCGCACGATACCGAAAGGCAAGATGACCTCGCCATACGCATAGTTGACTCGGATCGGCTCGATGGGGCGCAGCGCTGGGCCGTAGCTGTCGATCTCCAGCGGGTCTCGCCCGCTCAGCAGCCCGACCTGCCAGCCGGCCATGTTGGGCTGTTTTGAGGTGATCCCCAGGCCGCTGTTGACCTCCGGGACCAGACCGAAGGTCCCGTTGTCGCCGAAGAGCACCCCGTCCAGGATATCCAGCTGCACGAAGACCGAGCCGAGCCCCGTTCGAGAGAACGCGGCGTCGACACGCAGCCGCTGCTCGGCGAACGACACATGCGCGGCCACGTCACCGTTGCTCTCCAGTTGGTGAATTTCGACGTAACGGACCCGGTATTCGGGATGCACTTCGAAACTCCACGCGGCCTCCTCGCCCTCGGCACCCTGCGGCGTAGAGAACACCCAGGGTGCCCGCTTCTCCACGAGAAACCGGGTGGTCGGATCGGTCCAGGCCTCGACGCGGGCCGGCGTCACCTCCGGGCCAGGCTTCTCCTCACCCTTGGGACGTTTGGTCTGCTGTGCCGGAAGAGTACGAGGCGGAGCGACGGTGGGGGCCGGAGCCTCGTCGCCGCTCGCGGGGCGTTCGGCGGGCGGCGCGGCCCCATCTTCAGGCGCTCGGTCTTCGGTGGCGGCTGGATCAGCGGCCGCCGGCGGCGGTTCGCCCGCGAACGCGCCAGCGGCGACACACGCGACAACAGCAAGGCACGACAGCGCGCGCGAGAGGTAGCGGTTAGCCATATTGCAGCGACGGTCTCACGGGTCGGGGCTTTGTTCCAGCCGGCGACGATCATTCCTACCACACGGCTGCAACCCGGCGCCGAGAGCCCAAAGCCAACGAGCTCGCGCCATCTCCTCTGCGGGCGCTCGAGTCCGCCGAATCCGCTCCGGCCATCGCGCCACAGGGCCGCCTCGCGGCCCCGCTCAGGGTGGGCGGCGGCGCAGAGACGGCCCCAGAGACGGCACGATCTGGCGGTTGAAAAAGCTCACCAAGCCCTCGTCCAGCTTACCTGCCGACGCCTCGGCCGTGAGAATCCCCGACGCCGCCTCAGCTGAGAGGGCTTTGCGGTACGGTCGATCCGCGGCGGTCACGGCGTCAAAGATGTCCGCGACGGTTAAAATGCGAACCTGAGGGGCGATGTTTTCGGCCACCAGCCCACCCGGATAACCGCTGCCGTCCAACTTCTCGTGATGGCGCCCGGCGATGCACGGGATGTTCTTCAAGTCGTCCGACCAAGGGATCCGCTGCAGATACTCCTGGGTCAAACGGGCGTGGGACTCGATATGCTGGCGCTCGTTGGCGTTGAGCGTGCCGCGCAGAATTCGAAGATCTCTGGCCTCGTCGGCGTACAGCAGCTCCTCGTTTGCGCCGAACGAAGCGGTGAAGGACACCGCCTCCATCTCCGCGACCAACAACAGATCGGCCTCCAGAGGCGACGACTCCGGCCGCTGTAGTCTCAAGATCGCGTCGCGGTACGCCGACATCCGCGCGTGCATGACCTTCACGGAGGCGTCCAGCCCGGCCACGTCCTCGGCCGTAGGCGCCCTCCCCTTGGACACCAGCGATTCCAACAGTTCGGTTTGGATCTGATGGTGTCGGCGATGTCGGTGGGCCTCGATGCGCTGGAGAATCACCTGCGCCAGCTCGGGCATCAACCGGCTCGGCTTCTGCAACACCCGTTCAGCCACGCCAATCTTCCCGAAATCGTGAAGCAACGCGGCATAGCGGAGCTCGGTGAGCTCTTGCGCGGAGAAGCGGACGAGCCCCAGGGCCCCGCTGGCCTCTCGGTTCACCCCCTCGGCGGTCAACAGCGAGTAATAGGCTACGCGCTCAGAATGCCCGGCCGTGGTCGGATCGCGAGCTTCGATGGCAGCGACCGAGGCTTCCACGAACGCCTCGAACATCTCGTAGATGTTGCGACTGAGTTTGGCCCGCTCCATCGCGAAGGCTACCGAGCTGGCGAGCACGACGAAGATGTCCAGATCCGCGTACGTGAACAAGCCGTTGTGACCACGCGAGTCCACCTGCATCACGCCCATGAGATTGTTCTGGGCGGTCAGCGGCGCCGCCAGACAAGAGGTGATATTGGCCCGGACGATGGACTTGGAGGCGGCGCCGCCGCTGATCCGATCTCGGACGTACAGCACGCTCTCTTTCCGATCGACGACCTGGTCGATGATCGACTGAGATAAGATGGGCTCCGCTGACCCAGTGCCGCTCCGCTGCCGTTTGTAGACCGGCAGCATCCCGGCGCTCGACGCTTCCGGGACGACGATGGCGAAGAAACTCGCGAGCGGGAACAACTCGAAGGTGGCCTCAGCGACACGCTCCAAAATGTCATCCAACCGCGTCAAAGCGTTCAGCTGGCGGGTCAACCGAAACAACACGTCGAGGCGATCGCCAGCGCTGATGTGGCGCGCCAGGTGATCGGGAGCGTCGCGCACCCGCCGCACGATATGCTCGCGCGCCGAGTCATCGAGGTGTCGAGCCGGCCCCTCGTCTCTGGGCGACGCGGGCGACGCATCCAGCAGCGCGTCGGGCGGGCCGTCGCTTCGGAACACCTGGCGCACCTCGATGACCGAGAGCCCGAGCAAGATCTGGGCGACGCCCGCCAGCTCGATCGACTCCGGCCGCCCTCTGCGCAGCTTCAAGATGCGGTCGTTACTGACCACCGTGCTCTGGTGGCTCGAGCTGATGCTGGTTAAAATCAGCCCCCGTTCGTGGCCACTGGTCCGCAGCTCAGCATGAGACAGGGCGACCTGCTCGTCCTGCAGCACAAAGTCGCTTGCGGGGTCGCGGCCGATGGTCACGCGGTCGGCCGCGAAGACGCGCGACTTACCCTTGTCTGGCCCCTTGGTGACCTGCAGCCGAAGCGTAATAGCGGGTGGTTCTGGACTGGCCATCCGTCTACGTGCCCTACCTCGTCGATTCGGCCACAGGCCACAAAAACCAATTGTATCGGTCACCCGAACGCTGCGGCAAGGGGCACCGTGCAACGTCCGCCTGACATGACAGGCGTCGGCGGGGGGCCTCGCTGGCGCCGCTTACGGCACCAGCGCCTCACCCTCCTCAACCGATCCGAACCACACTGTTGGCGGGTCCCCGCGGCACCACCGCCACTTGAACTCCGACCCTCTCAGCCAGCCCGGGCACGTGGGAGATGATCCCGACCTGGCGTCCCCCGGCCTGCAGCGTGTCCAGCGCAGCGAGCGCGATCTCGAGGCTCCTCGCGTCGAGCGTACCGAAGCCCTCGTCGATAAAGAGTGTCTCGACGTTCGTCGAGGAAGAGGCCACCGACGCCAACGACAGCGCCAACGACAGAGAGACCAGGAATGTCTCGCCGCCGGAGAGGCTTCGAATCGTCCGCACGTCATCGCCCAGGTCTCTGTCGATCAACTGCAGCTCGAGATCGTAGCCGGGCACGCGCATCAGCTGGTATCTGGGCGCCAGCTCCTCCAGCTGCCGATTGGCGTGCGCCACCAACAGGTCCAGGGTCAGGCTCTGAGCGAACTGCTGGAAGGCCTTGCCGCTGTGGTGACCGATGAGATCACTGAGGGCGATCCATCGGGCCGCGCCGTCGCGCCGCGCCCCGAGCTCACGGGCGTTCTCCAGCCCCGCAGCGACCGCCTCTTCGTGGGCTGCCGACCGAGCCTTCAGCCGCTGCACGACCGCGCGCGCGGCGGCCTCGGCCTGCTGACAGGCGGCCAAGCGGGTCTGGACCTGGCCAGGCTCGCACGGCTCCGGCCACGTAGGGGCTCCCTCAGCGTGCGCGGCCAGCCGCCGACGCCGCTCATCAGCAACCGCCGTGGCCTTCGCCGCGGTGCTCTGGGTCTCCTGCAGCCGCGTGTAAAGAGTCTGAAACGCGACCACCCCGAGGTCGCGCGTCAGCTCCATCATGCGCGCGTCCACTTCGGCCCGCGCGCGCCGCTGCTCGTCGACCGTGGCCCGCATGTCATCTCGCCGCGAGATCGCGACCCGATGCGCCGCCTCGGCTCCCCTCAGCTGCGCGGTGAGCTCGTCGACCGCTTTGGCTGCCTGATCGCGGCGCTCGAGTTGAAGCCGCAGCCCGTCGACAGAGTCCGCCAGCTGTTGGCGCCAAGGGCCTGGCGAGGTGTCGAATCGAGCAGGCCATCCAGGGACCCCGTCGAGCTGCGTGGAGGCCACCGCGGTGTGCCCTCGGAGCTGCTCGGCCAGCCCTTGCCGCGCCTGATCGGCAGCGCGCAAGGCCTCCAGCGGGCGCTGCAGCTCCAGCTCCGCCTCGAGGCATCGCTGACGGGCCTTGTCCACCCGCACCTCCGCCGCCAAGAGCGCCTCGTGGGATGAAGCGACAGCCCGCCAGTGGGCCAGCGATGTACTCAGGGCGGCCAACCCGGGCTGCGGCGGCAGGGCGAGCCCACCGCCCTCCCCCGCGGTGGCTCGAAGCTCCGCGTACCGGCGCGCCTCACGCTCGATGACCTCCTCGTCCGCCTCGGCTCCCTCGGCGCTCGCCTGCGCCCCTCGGCGGGCCTGCCGACGGGCCTCGGTCAGAGTCGCCAGGTCGCGCTCGACCTTGATCACCTCACCTCGGAGCTGCCGGAGCCGCTCGCTTTGCCTCTGGAGGGCGCCGCCCAGGGCTCGGTTAGCGGAGTCCCTCCATGGGTGCTCCTTGGAGCCGCACAGGGGGCACGGCTCGCCGGACGCCAGGGCGACGCGCTGCTCGTCGAGGGAGGCCGGCACGACGAGCTCGGCGTGCGCGCGCTCCGCCTCATCGACACGGACGCGAAGTCGGGCCTTCCGATCGGTGAGCTCTCCGATGGACGCTCCGGCGCGCTCGATCTCGGTCGCTGCTGCTGCGGCGGCCATCTTGCTTGCGATGGGCGGATGGCAACTTGGCCTGGCCAGCGGCGAGTCGAGTTCACTTCAGCCTGACACACTGGCCA
>JAAZYN010000018.1 GCA_014239625.1 Myxococcales bacterium
CCCCCGGCTGGCTCGACGGTCGTCGGAGCCGACGTCATCGGCCCCCGGTCCGCGCCACGGACGCCGTGGTTTGGCTCGACGTGCCGTAGATCATCGGGGCAAAGAGCTCCAGCGCAGCCCTGCGCGGCGAGGGACCATCGCCGGCACGATCTCACCGGCTCATCCGCGCGGTGTAATCCCAACTCGACATGTTCACGGGGCTCACGCGAATGGCCAGCTCACCCTCGCGTGACAGAAGCCACCGAGCGAGGTCGCCGTCAGCCCCACCGAGGTATCGAGTGAGCAGCTCGGTGAGCAACCCGTGCCCGTCCCGCGCAGCGCTGATCGCAGCACGAGCCTGGCCGCGGACCCCACGATATGGTGGCTGATCGCCCGCGACCTCGAACGCCACTCGCTCGTCACGCCTGAGGTGAGCGACCAGCCGCGCCGACTCGTGCATCGCGCACCAAAGATCGGTCCCATCCCACAGAAACCAGAGCGACACCACCACCGGAAACCCGTCTGCCATGTTGGCGGCGAGACGCAAAGGGATGAGCGACTCCGAGAGGTAGTTGGAGACCTGCCTTCGATCCCATGGTCCGCGAAGCGTCGACATGCGGTCACTCTACCATCCGAAACGGCAGGACGTGTCCAGCCAACCGCAGCCCCTCAACGTCACGGGGCTGATGAGTGGCGTCACGGGCTCCAGCGCCGTGTCCCGACCCCTGCCGTGGCACCCCTAGTGCCCCGTATGAAAACTACGCGGTCACCATCCTGGCTTGTCTGGCCCCCGCCGTCGTTGCTCGGCCTTGAATTGACCCCCGCCAGTCCTGCGGCCTCGCGTCTCGGCGGGAACCAAACCGCTGGCGGAGTGAGACCGCGAACTTTTCACACAGGGCACTAGTGGGTAGGCGCTATGTCGGACGGTAAACCAAAGCTCTGCGCCAACTGCGGCAAGCTCATGGGGGTGGTAGACGAGTGCCCCTACTGCGGCGCCGACAACCGAAAACTGGGGATGCGCCTCAAGCGCGCCGCAGGGGACGGTGGCGCCGGCGCGAGCGTCACCGCCACGTTCATCGGCGTCAACCTGCTGTTTTTTGCCGCCGCGCTGCTCGTGGGAGGGGCGAAGCCGGCGGGCGGCGGGATGGAGGTCCTGGGCGCGGATCCGGAGGTGCTGTTCCGGATCGGTCTGCAGAACAACGCAGCCATCGACGCCGGTCAATGGTGGCGCATCATCACCCCGATCTTTCTGCACATGGGGCTGATGCACGTGGTCTTCAACAGCTACGTGCTGTGGTGGGGGGGGCGTCTGGTCGAAGAGGATATCGGCAGCCGCCTCATGCTGCTCACTTATCTGAGCGCTGGGATACTGGGTTTCATCGCCTCCTATTTCGCGGGTATCGGCGGCGCGGGGGCGTCGGGCGCGGTCAGCGGGATGATCGGGTTTGTGCTGGTGCGCCGGCGGCTGGTCGACGGGCACTTCAACCACCCGATCACCCGAACCGCGATCATGTACACGGTCCTGACCGCCTTGCTGGGGCTCGCCGTGGCCGTCAACGACGTAGCCCACGGCGTGGGCTGGTTGTCAGGGGCTGGCATGGCGGCGTTGCTCACCAAGGTGAACCTCGGGCGACGCGGCGCCGTCGCGTTGATGCTCGCCACCTGGGCCACCACGGGGGTGACCATCGTGGCGGCCCTGTTCATGACGGTGAGTCTGTTCAATGGGGGGCCGGGAGACTTCACCGCGTCCATCGACTGCTTCATCGGGCCCGTGCAGACGGTCACTCTGAACAAGCGGGTGGAGGCGCGGGACGTCGACAAGGCCCGCGCCTGCCTGCGCGAGCAGGCCTCTCTGGAGTCCCCGGCGAATCGCGCTAGACAGCAGGCCCTGGAGGGGCTGGATGCGCTGACCCGGGCCCGGGACGCTGGCGATACCGGTGGCGTTCAGCGGGGGCGAGATGCGGTTCGTGAGGCGTACGAGGCCTGGGCCGCGTGGGCGAAGGAGGCGGGCGCTCGCTACCGACGTCCCAAGCCGCTGAAGTCCTCGCCGTGATCGACGCCCACTGTCATCTCGACAGCGACCGGTTCCCCGGCGGGGCGGACAAGGTCGTGGAGCAGGCGTCAGCAGCCGGCGTGAACGGAATCGTGATGGCCGGGACCACGCCCGAAGCCTGGGCCGTTCAATCGCGACTGGCCGCGCGCCACCGACGGGTCTGGCCCGTGTATGGGGTCCACCCGTGGTGGGCTGCGCGGCTCGACGCTGGGGCCCTCGCCGCCGCTATGGACGCTCTCGCGGCGGCCTGCTCGGGGGACGGGTACGTCCGCCCGGTGGCGATCGGCGAGACCGGCCTCGACGGGTCTCCCCTGGCCCCTCCCGAGAGCCTCGGCCCCCAGGAGGCCAGCTTTCGAGCTCACCTGGCCCTGGCGAGACGCCTGGACAAGCCGATCGTCCTCCACATTCTGCGGTCCCACGATCGCGCCCTGCGGGTCCTCCGCGAGGTCGGTGTGCCCGACGCCGGGGGGATGGTACACAGCTACTCTGGGAGCGCCGAGCTCGCCCGCGCGTACCAGGCGCTCGGGCTCCACATCTCCTTTTGCGGAAGCGTCGCTCGTCCTCAGTCTCGCCGACTGCGTGCGGCGGCAGCGGCGACGGCGGCGGAGCGCCTCCTCATCGAGACCGACGCGCCGGACCAGGCGCCTCCACCGCGTACAGGTGAACTCAATCGCCCCGCGTGGCTGCCCGTGGTGGCTCAGGCGGTGGCCGACGCTCGCGCGGATGATGTGGCCGCTATCGCTGCGCTGACCGCTTCGAACGCCTCGCGGCTTTTCGGGCTGCCCGCCGCTGGCGCTTGAAGTAGCGCTGCAGAAACTCGCGCGCGACCACCGCTCCCTTCGTGGTCCACACTTTGCCGTTGACGACGAGCGCCGCGACGGCCACCTCGGGGTTGTCCGCCGGCGCGAACCCGACGAACCAGCTGAAGTGCCGCTGGCCACGCGAGAGTGTCCCCGTCTTGCCCGCGACGGCGACCCCACCCTGGGGGCCTTTGACCCGGTTGAACTTCTGTCGGCGCATGAAGTAGCGCGCCGCGGATCCCTCGCCGATGGTCGTCTGCTTCATCAACTCGGTGACGTCCTTGGCCGCAGACGCCGACATCACCCGACTCAGCGGGTCCCACTGTGCCGCGTAGAGCTCCTCGCCGGCCGCGTCTGTGGCGCGCCTGATCAAGCGCGGGGTCATCATCTGTCCTCGATTGGCCACCGAGGCCGCGATCAACGCTCCGTGCATGGGGCTCAGCTTGGAACCCTGAAAGCCAGCCGCGGTCTTGGCGAAGCCCAGCCGCGATGACCGTGGCACCACGGCCTCGCTGACGCCGATCTTCCACAGAAACGGGATGCGCCGGTTGAACAGAAACGCGTCGGCGGTGGCCGTCAGCTGCTCGGGCTCCAACAGCCGGTCGGCCCAGCGCGCGAACGCGACGTTGTTGGAGCTGCCGTGCGCCTGGGCGAAGGTCTGGCACCACCGGTCGCGGCGTTTGTTGTCCACGAGATGGCGAGAGTCCAGTCGCCGAGCGCCACCGTGGGTGCAGATCTGATCCGCAGGCTTCAGCCCGCCCTTGTCCACCAACGCCGCGGAGGTGACGATCTTGAACACGGAGGCCGCCGGGCCATCCGCCTTTAGCGCGATGCCGCGGGTCGGGTGCGGTGAGGTGTCGCGCTCGGCCATCGCCAGGATCTCACCCGTCTGCGGCCGCAACACCACGAGCGCGCCATAGTGCGCGCGGTACTTGGCCAGGGCTTCTTTGGCGTCGCGCTGAAGCGCCGGGGCGACGGTGAACTCCAGCTCGGTTCCGTCCGCCAGCTTCTGTACCAGGGCGTCGCCCTGCCGCTGTCCGGCGGCCAGGTCGACCTGGCCGGCCGGTATCGCGAACCCGCGGTCGGCCACTTTGTTGGCGCTTCGATGGGTGGGCGCGGAGGCGAGCAGCGCCTTGGCGCTCCTGGGCGCCTCCGCGAGGGCCAGCCCGAGCCCGCGCAAGGCGAGTCCCTTGGGCTTCAGGGGCCGCAACACGGGCTCTTCGGGGGCCGGCGTGGTCTCGACGTTGGCCGTCTCGGTCTCGGCGTTCGATGGGGGAGGCACCCACACGACGATCGTGTACGCCACGCCGGTGAGGAGTCCCAGTCCCGACGCCCACCGGAGTCGGCGGGCCAGGGTTTTCCAACGCGAGGAGGCAGACGCAGCCATGCAGGCACGCTGCTATGACCCGGGGGCAACGTCCACTTTTTCGCCGTTCTGAGGGGCGACCGCCGACTCTTCTTCACTTGTGGCGTCTCGTCGGCGGTGGCAAGGTCGCGCCGACGTGGGCCAAGATTTCAAGACCCTGACGGCGATGCTCCGGTTCCGGGCGCATGAGCAGTCCGACCAGCCGGCGACTTTGCACATCCGTGAGGACGGCGAGGTCGTGGAGACCAGTTGGGCGAGCTGGTACCGCCGCTCCCAGGTCATCGCGGCGGGCCTCCAAGAGCTCGGCGTGGTCTCTGGGGATCGTGTCGGTGTCATGGCCCGAACCCGGGTCGAGTGGCTGTGGATCGACGTCGCCGTGATGCTCACGCGGGCGGTGACGGTGCCCATCTATCCGACGGAGCTGGCTCCGGTCTGCCTGGATATCGGGCGCGACGCTACACCGCGCGTGGTGATCGTGGAGAACCCGTCGCAGCTGAAGAAGTGGCTGGAGCTGCGCGACGAGCACACCCAGCAGGCGGGTCTGGAGCGCCTGGTGGTCATCGAGCCGGAGTGCGTCGACAGCGATGGCGTCCGGACTCATCTGTCGGAGCTGACGCCGCCGGATGACGAGCTTGTGTTGACCCTGTCTGCCCTGCAAGCCCTGGGAGAGGGCGCCCTGGCGGAGGACCCCGGCCCCCTGGAGGCGTCCACCGCGGCGGTCGCCGCTGAGGACCTTGCGACGATCACGTACACGCCTGGTACCGAAGGGGAGCCCAAGGGTGTGATGCTCACCCACGCCAACTTCCTGGCGGCCAGCGACGGGCTCTCTCAGGCCCTCTCGAAGGTCGGCCCCGGGGACCGGCAGCTGCTCTACCTCCCGTTGGCACACGCGTTCGCTCGTATCAGCGTGGTCTTCTCGGTGGCCATGGGGATCCCGCTGGCTTTCGCGCGGGGCTACCGAAGAGCCCTGAAGGACGCCCGCGTGTTGCAGCCGACGTTCTTTTGCAGCATCCCGCGTCTCTTCGAGAAGGTGCGCTCGGAGTTTCAGACCGAGGAGGAGGAGGCCACCTCCATCCACCGGTTCGTCGCCGACTGGGCGCTGGATCGGCAGGGTGGCGGGGTGATCGATCGCCTGAAGGCGGCGGTCGCGGAGCGCATCGTGAACGCTCGACTGCGGCAGGTGTTCGGCGGCCGACTGCGTTTCGCGATCTCCGGCGCCGCGCCCCTCGCGGTGGATGTCGGGCGCTGGTTCGAAGACCGAGGCCTGCCCGTGATCGAAGGATACGGGATGACCGAGACCGCGGCGGTGACCCACCTCAACCGGCTCGACGACAACGTCTACGGCACCGTCGGTAGACCCCTGGCGGGGGTGGAGACAACGCTCGCGCCCGACGGCGAGCTGCTGTTGCGCGGGGGGCAGGTCTCGAGCGGTTACTGGAACCGCGGCGGTTCCTCGAGCCGCTTGGATGACGCGGGTTGGTTGCATACCGGCGATCTGGCCGCTATCGGCGAGCACGGCCATCTCTCCATCGCCGATCGCAAGCGCGACATCATCTTGACAGCCACCGGCAAGGTCATCACCCCGGGCCCGATCGCCGAGGCGCTTCGAGCTCACCCGCTCATTGGGCAGGTGCTCGTGCACGGCGAGAGGCGGAGCTTTCTGACGGCGCTCATCACGCTGGACCGGGAGTCGTTGGCGCGTTACGCGCGGGACGTCGGGTTGGACCTGAAGTACGACGAGCTCACCCGTCACCGACAAGTCTACGCCACAATCGAGGCTCTCGTCGCGCGCGTAAACGCGGGCCTTCCTCCCCACGCGAACATCCGAAAGTTCGCGATCCTGGACACCGAGCTGACTCCCGAGGGGGGTGATCTGACCCCCACCCAAGGAGTCCGGCGTCGCGTCGCGACGGCCAAGCATCAGTCGTTGCTGGACTCTTTTTACAGCGAACCGTATTGAGGACTCATGGCTGGCAACAACGCACACGACGCGGCAGTGGCGCCCCGAGCGCTCATCATCATCCCGACATACAACGAGAAAGAGAACCTTCCGGCGCTGCTGGATGCGATCTTCGAGCTCCAGCCGAACGTGCATGTCCTGGTCGTCGACGACAACTCGCCCGACGGCACGGGCGACATCGCCGATGAGCGAGCCGCCGCCGACCACCGCGTTCACGCCATGCACCGCCAGGGCAAGCTCGGTCTCGGGACGGCCTACGTCGCCGGGTTCAAATGGGCGCTGGCGCGCGACTACCAGCGCATCTTCGAGATGGACGCTGATTTCAGTCACCAGCCCAAGTACCTGGAGGACTTCCTGGCTGCCAGCGAGGACGCTGATCTGGTGTTGGGCTGCCGGTACATGCGGGGCGGCGGCACGGAGAACTGGACGTTCACGCGCAAGTTGACCAGTCAGGGCGGCAACCTCTACGCCCGCGCGATCCTGTGGCTGCCGTACAAGGACCTCACCGGCGGCTTCAAGTGCTTCCGGCGAGAAGTGTTGGAGACGATTGACCTCGATAGCATCGACTCGGTCGGTTACGCGTTCCAGATCGAGCTGACCTACCGAGCGCACAAGGCGGGGTTCCGCATCGCCGAGGTGCCGATCGTTTTTCCCGACCGCGAGCGCGGTGACTCGAAGATGTCGGGCTCGATCGTGAGTGAGGCGATGGTCAACGTAGTGAAGTTGCGGTTGAGACGCTGACGTGACTGTCGACGCGGCGCTCCCCGACTCACTCAGTCACTCGGGGGCGTGTGGGCCTTCTGGTCGCGCCAGCGTCGCCACGCTCGGCCGTTGAGGCCGAGCCTCTGGCCGGTGATGATCTCGAGGCTCGCCTTGGCTTGAACCTTGGTCGGGGCGCCCGCAGCGCGGTCCGACAGGAGGGCGATCAGCGCGTCCACCGCCGATGAGGCCTTCAACCTCCCCAGGGTTCGCGCCAGAAACAGCTGCACCATGGGGTCTCGCTCCAAAGCCATCCGAGCGACCAGCGGCTTGATCGCTTTGTCGCCCGCCGCGGCCAGGCCGATCACGGCGTGCTGCCGCACCTCGGTGGCTGCATGGGCGATGAGCGGGCGCAGCAGCGCCAGCCGATCCTCGGCTCCCGTCGCCAGGCCGATGACAGCGGTCGCTGCGCCCGCGACGGCGCCGTCGGCGTCCGAGAGCATGGCCGTGGCGCGCGCGAGGATGTCGCCAAGGCCGCTTTGAGGCAGGGTCTCCAGCGCCACCCGCCGCACATCGGGGCGCTCGTCGGTCAGCAGTCGGTTCAGTATCTCGGCGCGGGCCGCCACCTTCGGGATCCGCGGAATGAGCCGGGTCGCCGCGTAGACCACTCTGGCGTCCGGGTGAGCCAAGGGCTTGGCCAGCACGCTGGCGGTCATCGTCGCCTTGGGACCCAGAAGGCGGAGCGCGGTCAACGCGCCGACCGCGGCTGCCGCGTTGGGGCTCTGTGCCTTGTCTCGCAGCGCCTGCAGGACCGGCTCTGATCGGTCCCCCAGGGCCGCCAGCGCGGCAGCCACTTCGCTGGTGACTCGCTCGCTCGTGTCCGCTAGCAGTGCCAGTAGCGCCTGCGCGCTGTTGGCTGATGCGAGCGCCGCGAGGGCGCGGATCGCCAGTGAACGCGTCGTGCCGTCGGTCGCGGTCTTGATGACCTCCTCGATGGCTGGGACGTGAGCGGGGTCACCTATGGCTTTCAGCGCCAGCAACGCTTGATGACGCACCGACGGGACGGGGTGAGACGCCAATCGAGCTGCGGCCGGCCCTCCAGCCTTGGCGCGGGCGGCCTCAACGTAGCGCATGGCCGCTCGGGCTTCGGCGATGTTCTGGCTCTCGGCGAGGGCGACCATCGCCGCCTCGGCTTGCTTGCCGAGGGCGATCAGTTGACGGG
This sequence comes from Myxococcales bacterium, assembly GCA_014239625.1. Lineage (GTDB taxonomy): Bacteria > Myxococcota_A > UBA9042 > PHBI01 > JAAZYN01 > JAAZYN01. The sequence goes on from JAAZYN010000018.1 coordinate 8,080, forward strand.
TGTTGGCGGCCGGTGACTCCACGATGGCTTGAACCAGCTCGACGATCCGAGACGGCGTGTCCGCGGGGAGCTCCGCTCCGCCGGTGCTGAGGGGGCGGTACGGGTCAGCGGCTTCGCGTGGGCGTGTCGTCTCAGTCGTTTTCGTCGCTTTCGCATGCCGCGACTTGGGTTTGGTGCAGGAGACGCTGGCTACGGTCAGAGCCAACAGGGCGCTCAGCGCAAACTTGGAGCTGAAGATCGATCGCATGGGCGGCATGCTAATCATGTGCCAGGCGGTAGCAAGTGTTGACTCGGGTCGGGGTCCGTGCTTTTCCCGCGCATGGCCGAAACTGAAGAGAGAGTCAGCTACAACGTCGTTCGAGCGATCACCAAAGACGGCGCGTTCCGCGTCATCGCGGCGAGCACCGCAGCGATGGTACGCGACGCCGCCCGGGTGCACGAGCTAACCGGTAGCTCCGCGGCCATGTTCGGTGAGCTGCTCACGGGCGCGGTGCTGCTGCGCGAGACCATGGCGCCTCACTATCGGCTCCAGCTGAGCCTGGACGCCGCCAACGGGGTGAAGCTGCTGGCGGACTCGCAGCCCGGGGGGCTCACGCGAGGGCTGCCCAGCTTCCCGCCCGGACATCAGGTGGCCCATTTTGGACCGGAGGCTACGCTCAAAGCGAGCCGGATCATGTTTGGCGGGCGGCTGCACCAGAGCGTCGTGGGGGCCTCGGACGTGGACGGAATCGGGGGGGCGTTGATGGCGTACGCCCAGACCTCGGCTCAGGTGACAGCCACGATCGGGGTGGGGTGTACCGACGACGCCTCGGGCATCACTCATTGCGGCGGGTATGTCGTGCAGTTGCTCCCGGACGCGCCGCAGGGGCCGCTCATGGTCATGACCGAGCGCCTCGCGGACTTCGCGGACCTCGGCGCGGTGTTGGTCGAGCTCGGCGGGGACGTGGACGCTCTCGTGGCGGAGCTGTTGTACGGCATGGAGTTCTCCGTGCTCGATAGCCAGACCGCCTTTTGGGGCTGTAATTGCAGCCAGCAGCGGGTCGTCGGAGCGCTCGCGAGCTTGGGGGCAGACGAGATCACGGGGATCGTCGACAGCGGAGAGGTGCTCGACATCGACTGTGATTACTGCCGAACGACCTACCAGGTGAGCCCGGAACAACTGCGAAGCCTTCTCGTCCGCTCGTAAAGCAGGCGCCGGATCGGCTTGCACGATCGGGCCGAGCTGTCTAGTCTTGGGCTATGGGATTTACGGCAGCGACGCCAAGGAGTGTCTGCACGATCGCCGCGTTTCTGGGAACGACGATGTTGCTCCTGGGCACTACGACGCAGGCTGAGGCCGTTCGATTTCACGTGCAGTCTCGCCTCGTGGGAGACGGCTATCAGCTGATCACCGCTGATGACGAGGTCGTCAATCGACGACGAGGGCACGTTTACCTGGGCCTGGGGCTGTACGATTTGATGGGGGATCAATCGTACAACCTGAACATGCAGACGCTGCTCCGCTTCGACACCTTCCTGGGCATCAGCGCTGACGAGCAGGAGCGGCTGTACAGCTTCGACAACCACCGGTTCGCGCTGCTGAACGCCTATGTCGAAGGTAAAGGCCTCGCGGGCTTCCTCGACTTCAAGGTGGGCCGCTTCACCCACGCCGACTCCCTCGATTACCTGATGATGGATGGGGTCAAGCTGACCTTCAACATCAACCCGGCCTTTATCGGCTTGGAGCTCCTGGCGGGGTTGGAGTCCAAACACGACGGCAACCCGCTGACCTATAACCAGGCGGAGCTGGACGGGGTGCGCTTCATCAAGGGCGACGAGGCCACCCGCAACGATCGGCTCACCGTGGCGGTGGGCGGCGCTATCAAGCTGATCAACCTTGGCACCACCCGGCTGCGCATCGGTTACCGGCGCTTGATGAGCCAGGCGCCGACGACCATGTACACCGACCAGGAGAAGTTGGGCGGGGCATTCTACCAGAGCTTCATCAAGCAGCTGGATATGCACTTGAACTGGTCGTACGACTTCTACGTCAATGATCTCGACAAGGTGCAGGCGCGGATCGGGATCAAGCCGACCGAGAGTTTCGACATCGATCTGCAGTACATCCGGCAGCTGCCGGTCTTCGACACGGACTCGATCTTCAACATCTTCGCGTCCCGGGCGCTCAACGACGTCAACACGCGCTTTCGCTTTCACCTCGACGCTACCCACAGGGTGTACCTCGGTGGCTACGTGCGCCTCTTCAACAACGACGAATACAGCGACGGCGACTTCACGGCTGACACCATGGCGGAGGCCTTCGGGGTGTCCGCGGGCTGGTTCAAGCGTTTTGGCTGGGACGGACGCGCTGGCGTCGACATCATCTACGAGGGTGGCTTTGGTGGGACCCGGGTGTTCGTCGACGCCGCCGGGACGTGGGCGCCGCTGCCACGCCAGCTTGAGTTGGACTTGCGGTTGACGATGGTCTACTTCGACGAGGACCTCCTCGAGAACCTCAACGCGGTCAGCGGCGGGTATCAGCTCGGCGCGCGCTATCTGATCGACGACATGGCCGCGTTCATGTTGGTCGCCGAGCACAACTTCAGCCGCCTGCAGACCAGCCAGTTCCGGCTGTCATTCATCATCGACTTCAACTACATCCTGTGACGATGCGTTCAGCCTTTCCAAAACATCGACGATCTGTGAGCCCGTCTCTGGTGATGGCTGTCGCTGCCGCTGCGCTCATCGGCGTGGCATCGATGCTGACCGTCCATGCCGGCGAAGGGACCGCGCCCAAGGCAAAAAAGGACAAGTACGCGCAGTTCACCAAGAAAGGGGTCGACGCGGTGACGCTGGCGGGGGTGGGTCGAAAGCACCACCCCAGCGCTGTGATCTTTCCCGATCAGGTGCTGCCGTTGCGCTTCAGCCACCAGACCCATCTAAAAGAGGATCTGGCCTGTACCGATTGTCACGCGGGCGACACCATGTCCGGCCCTGGCGTCACCAAGAGCGTGCGGGCCAAGGACAACAACCTGCCGGTGGAGTCCACCTGCTCGGATTGCCACGAGATTGGCGTCTCGGACGCCGACCCGCCGGGGTCTTGCAAGACCTGCCACGACGGCTACGATCCCAAACTCCCGGACGGCTTCGACAGCGAAAAGACGCACGCGATCAAGGACCGCCCGAAGGTCGCCATCGACTTCCCCACGCCCAACATCAAGATGAACCACAAGCGGCATCTGGAGCTGGGGATCACCTGCGCGCAGTGTCACGGGACGATGAAGGACGTGGACTTCGCCACCCGAGAGAACTCGCTCCCGCAGATGAAGACGTGCGTTGGATGGTGCCACAGTGGCGCTGAGATCGAGCTGACCGAGAAGGGCAAGAAGGTCCAGCTGCGGCCGCCCAAGGCGTGCAAGACCTGCCATATCACCAACGGGGATGGCCGCATCAAGACCGACTATCCGACGGGTCAGCTCAAGCCCGCGGGACACGTATTCGGTGACGCCCACGATGAAAACTGGCTGAAAAACCACAAGACCGTGGCGGGCCAGGATGATGAGCATTGCAACAACTGTCACAAGCCGACCTGGTGCGTCGACTGTCACAACGGCGTCAAAAAGCCGCTGAAGATCCACCCCAACAACTGGATCCTGGCGCACCCCGTATCGGCGCGAAAGAACACGCCCGACTGTCAGAGCTGTCACCGCACGCAGACCTTCTGCCTGGATTGCCACAACGGGCTCAAGGTCGGTGGGGACACCGAAAAGAACCCGCTCAAGCAGCAGGGCCAGCTCAAGTTCCACCCGGAGGGGTGGGCCGACTTCGGGGGGCGGGGCCCCAATCATCACTCCTTCCAAGCCAAGCGAAACATTCGCGCCTGCACGAGCTGCCATACCGAGGCGACCTGTCTGAGCTGTCACACGTCGTCGGGCATCGGCGGAGTGGGGGTGAGTCCCCACCCCGCCGGTTTCAAGGGGGCCGACTGTAAGCGCTTGTTGCGAATGAACCCCAGGGTGTGCGCGAAGTGCCACTCTCCCGGCGACTCCAACCTGACGTCCTGCCTCTAGCCGCCCCGCCGCCGTCGTCGTCGTCGGACGGCGCGCATCCACACTGGATGGATCGCTGGCGGTGGCCCCTCACCGCGGCTCTGGCGGGCGCCACCGTGCTCGCAGTGCTCGTGGGGCCGGCGCCAGGCTATGGCCTGGGCCTGCTCCTCCGAGCGACGGTCCACGGTGAGCGGGTGAGTGGACCGCAGGAGCCGGGCACCATCGTCACCGTGCAGATCGTGGTCCCGGGCGCGGGGTATCTGCTGGTCGTCGATGACGTCGGCAGGGGGATCTACCCGCAAGGCGGGGGAGAACCGTCGATACCCGCGATCTCCGTCGACGGGGCGCGCGAAGCACGCTACACGGTTGGCCGACGTAGCGCGACGCTGTGGGCCGTGTTCTGTGAGGACCCGTTTGGGTCCGCGGACCTCCAGCCCTCCACCGAAGGGGTCACCACTCCGAGTGGCTGTACTTCGGCGGGTTTGAGCGTGTTATCGAGACGTGAATGAATCCTCAACGGCGTCTGCGCGATTGACAGCGTGGGCACCTACTCGCTAGGCCTCAGCAGAGCATGGGAACGGTCGACAACAGCAGCCTGGTCGGTGGAGCCATCGAGCGTCGCCTGGAGCACTCCAAGGTGCCGCCCGTGGATCACGCGTTCGTGTTGGCGCCGTTCCGCCGGCCTGGCGATGACGCGGAGCTCGCGTCGTTGATCGAGGGGCGTCCGCTTCACGTCGAGATCGGGTTCGGGCGACCACACCACCTGTGTGACCTCGCCGCCAGCCACCCGGAGGCGACCGTCCTAGGGTTCGAGATCAAGCGTCGCTGGTGCCGCGACGCGGCACGTCGTAGTGTCAGCGAGGGTCTGACCAATCTGCGGGTGATCGAGGGTGATGCGCGTGCCTACATCGAGAGGTTCTTCGAGGCTGACTCGGTGGACGCGTATCACGTGTTGTTTCCGGACCCGTGGTGGAAGCGGCGGCACCATAAACGTCGCGTCTTCCGCGCCGACTTCCTGGAGGTCATGCATCGCACCTTGGCGCCAGGTGGCTACCTCATCGCCCGCACCGATGTGCCGGCGTACGCCGACTTCATCGACGAGCTGCTCCTCGCCCACCCCGGCTTCGAGTTGGAGCTCACCCCGCCCTTTGACGACCCCATCTTTGAGGCGCTCCCGCGATCGCACCGGGAGAAAAAGTGTCTTGGGCTGGGGATCCCCGTGACCCGCTTCCGATTCAACAAGCTGACTGCGTAAAACAAGGCTGAGTGATGTCCGAGTTCTCCTTCGACACCGTCCGTTGGCTCCCGATGAGTTTCGCTATCCTCATCGCTCTGAGCTACTTCGGCTACGTCATGAGCGGCAAGCTCGGCCTGCTGTTTGCGGCGGCCCACCGGCCGGACCTGTTCACCAACCTGGGTGCACGCGTCAAGTCGTTGCTGGTCAACGCCATCGGTCAACGCAAGATGTTCCGGCCCAAGCGCGAGCTGCGGTCGGGCCTCATACATGCGTTCATCTTCTGGGGCTTTTTGGTCCTGCAGATTCGCACCCTGTACCTGATCGTCTTGGCGTTCGCACCGGACGCACACATCCCCTTGATCCACAACCCGTATGCGCTCGCCAAGGACGTCACCGAGCTCATCGTGCTGGCGATGATCGTCATCGCCGCGTATCGCCGCATCGTCCTCAAGCCGGAGCGGCTGACCCTCTCCACCGAAGCGCTGGTCGTTCTGGGGATGATCGGCGGCCTGGTGGTCACCGATCTGCTCTACGACGCCTTTGTTTTCGCGGGCGCCCGCTTGCAGGCCGGGGAGCTGGGCCTGGACCTGGTGAACCCGGTGCTGGCCGAGGAGGCAGCCTGGGCGTTCGCAGGCAACGGGCTGTCGCATCTCGTCGATGGGTTGTCGGCGTCGACGATTCTCATCTTCGAAGAGATCTTCTACTGGCTTCACATCTTCATCGTGTTGACGTTCTTGAACATGCTCCCGGGGTCCAAGCACTTTCATGTGATCACGTCGCTGCCGAACAGCTTTTTCGCCGAGGTCGGCCGGAAGAAAGGCGCTCTGCATCCCATCGAAGATATCGAGAAGCAGGAGACCTTCGGGGTGGGCGACGTCACCGACTTCGACTGGCGCGACATGCTCGACCTCTACACCTGCACCGAGTGTGGTCGTTGCTCGGTCAACTGCCCGACGACGGTGACCGGCAAGGTGCTCAACCCGAAGCTGCTCATCTGCGACATCCGAGACCACCTCTACGCACGCGAAAATGAGATCCTCGGTCGCGGCGATGGTTGGAACGACGCGGAGGTGCCGAGCCTCATCGACTGGGTGAAGAAGGAGGCGATCTGGGACTGCACCACGTGCCGTGCTTGCGCTGACTCTTGTCCGGTGTCGATCGAGCACGTGGACAAGATCGTCGACATGCGCCGCCACCTGGTGCTGATGGAAGCGGACATGCCCGCCGAGCTGTCGACCGCGCTGCGCAACCTGGAGCAGAAAGGAAACCCCTGGGGCATGCCCACGGGAGACCGGCTCAACTGGGCGCAGGGCGCTGATGTTCCGATGCTGGCGGACAACCCGGAGGCCGAGTACGTGTTCTGGGTCGGCTGCGCTGGCGCGTACGACGACAATCAGAAGAAGGTGACGGCCGCGGTGGTCGAGTTGATGAGGCGTGCGGGTGTGAGCTTCGCGGTGATGGGTGAGGTCGAGCAGTGCACGGGTGAGTTGGCGCGCCGCGCCGGCAACGAATATCTGTTTCAGATCATGGCGAAAGCCAACATCGAGGCGATGAAGGAGATGGGCGTCGACAAAAAGAAGCTCGTCACCCACTGCCCCCACTGCTTCAACACCATCGCCAACGAGTACCCGCAGTTCGGCGCCACCTTCGAGATGGTCCACCACTCGCAGCTGCTCAACACGCTGGTGGCCGACGGCAAGCTGACGCCACGAAAGACGCCGGAGGGAGCTGCGTCGATCACGTATCACGACTCCTGTTACCTGGGCCGCTACAACGACGTCTACGAGGCCCCGCGCAATGCGCTCGCGGCTATCCCGGGGGTGGAGCTGCGAGAGATGGAGCGTACGCGGGAGACAGGGATGTGCTGTGGCGCCGGCGGCGCGCGGTTTTGGATGGAAGAGCATCGCGGGACGCGCATCAACCACACCCGAGTGGAGCAGGCGTTGGAGACCAAGGCTGAGACGGTGGCCGTCGGTTGCCCCTTCTGCCACCAGATGGTCGCCGACGGGGCCAAGGATCTGGACGTCGCCGACACGCTGCAGACGCGCGACGTCGCCCAGCTGCTGCTGGAGAGCCTGGACTGAGCGGCGCCGCCCGTGAATTGACAGGGGCCGGCCCGCGCGCCACGGTGCTGTCGTGAAGAGACTGCTCACCGCCGCCGCTACGTGGATCATGATGGTCGTGGGCCCGGCGGCGTCAGCCTCTTCCACGACGTCGCCCGAGTATCGCGTCCGGTTGGACAACTCGGTGGAGGTCTGGGTCGCTCCGGAGGAGGCTGGGCACATCGGGTGTGTGCGGTTGGAGGCCGACGTCGGTCTGCGCGATGAGGGGCCGGGTACCTACGGCATGGTCGCCGTTCTCGGCGCCGCGCTGCTCCGCGGCGCGACCCCGCAGCTCCCCCCGGGGGGAGCGGAGAAGCTAGGCCTTGACGTGGGCCTGGCGTCAGAGGTGGAGCTCGACGCCGCCAGCACCGCGCTGACCCTCTGCGGCCCGCCGGGGGCGCTGCCTCGGGCGATGTGGCTCACGGGTGAGCGGATCGCTGGGCTCGATGCCGCGGGGGCTGCCTTCAAGGTCGTGCGAGGGGCCATATGGCACGGAGCGCGCGGCAGCCGATACAGCGCCGTGGGGCGGATCGGAGATGCGTTGCAGACGGCGATGGCACAAGCGCTCGGCCCGCGTGACGGCAACAACGGGTTCTTGAGTCGCATCAACGCGTCGCGCTTCGACGACGTCGGGTTTGACCGTCGGTTGAAGCGCGCCTTGTCAATGGCCAGGTTCAGAGTGGTCGTGACGGGGCCGAAGGCGGCGCTGCGGCGGCCCGAGGTGGAGGGTTGGGTGAAGCGAAACCTGGGCCCGATCCCCACGCGCGAGCCGGACGTTCGGGCGCTGGCGGCCTCGCCAGCGGGCGACGTCGAGCGGCGGGGGCGTCTGCGTCACCAGCGCGACGC